>CAZFYL010000005.1:20831-22076 GCA_964523345.1 uncultured Methyloceanibacter sp. | reverse complement strand
CCGCAAGGCGGCGACTCTCTGCTTGCAGCAGTCGAGGACGTGGTCGCAGCGCTCGATGACGCAACAAAAAACGCGCTTACGAAACCGATGTTTCCGTTCGGCTGCGGCGATCAACCAGTCCTTTGGGAAAACGGCGGTCTGCTGAACATTCGCTATTCGCGGCTTCAGATCGACAAGACGCGAGCCGGCTCCGAGGACACGCTGACCGAGCGCGATGTCGCCGCGATGGATACACTGGATCGCGTTTTGTCCAGCGAGAGGGTGCTGTTCCAGGCGCATGTCCAGCCTGGCGAGACGCTCTTGTTGCATAACACCAAAGTGCTCCATGGCCGCACTGGCTTTTCCAGTGACAGCAAGCGTCTCATGTATCGCGTGCGCGTGCCTGTCGGTTGCCTGGGATGACAAGCTCCTAGCATTCGAAGTTTGCGAGTGAGGGTTCAGCATCAGCGTTAAGCCGAACTTCGCGCGGATATGGTCGAATTTGTCGTGGTCGCTCGCGGATCTGGGCGAGGCTACGCCACTCGACGTGCTGTTCGTGACGCTCCGTGACTACCAGTACCGTGAGCTCGGCTTGGTCGGGAACGAACTCGCAAACCGCGGGTACAGTGCCGCCGCACTCGATCTTGATGAAGATCGCGACGGGCCGCTGGCGGGCGCAGCCCGTGCCGCCGGACTGCAGGTGATTGGCTTCGATGACTATTCGCGGGGCCGCTACCGTCCCGGTCTGCTGGTGGCGCGCTCGGAGATCCACCGGCCCGTGCGCAGCTTGCTCGCGCATGCCAATTGGGCGGACATCCCGACGGCTGCTATTGCGCACCCGATCGTTGATTTCAGGCCCAGACGGCCGCCCTATATCGTCGCGCGCACGGTTTTGTGCGCCGGTCCCTTCACCGCGCGCCGCCTCAAAGGGCAGCGCCTGGTGACCGCCGGCTATCCCGGTTTCGACGAGATGCCGCAGGTCCCGCCGGGGGGCCCCGCGCCGCCGCGCGTTCTGGTGAACCTGCCAGTGGCCCCGTACCCGAAATACCAGGAGCTTCGCGACCGCTGGATGGACGAAGTCGAGACCGCCTGCCGGGCAGTGAATCTGCCCTTCGTCGTCTCGTGCCACCCGCGCGATGTTGCCGCCCAGAAGGTGTGGCCGACCGACTCGCGTCCGGTTTACGACTTGCTCGCCGAGGCCACCCTGCTGATCTCGCCGCCGAGCACCGTTCTGCTCGAGGGCCTACAAATGGGCGTGCCTGGTGT
>CAZFYL010000005.1:0-20731 GCA_964523345.1 uncultured Methyloceanibacter sp. | reverse complement strand
TCTCGCCGCCGAGCACCGTTCTGCTCGAGGGCCTACAAATGGGCGTGCCTGGTGTTTGCCACCGCGCGCCCTCGTGGAACGTGATAGACGCGTTCGACGAGCCGCTTGGCGCCTTTCGCAATACTTTGGGCGCGGAGGCCCTGACCGAGGCCGTGGCCGAAGCGGCTGCGCGCGCGGGCCGCGCGCGCGAGACGGCGCAAGCCTTCCTGGCGGAGCATGTCAGCGCCACGCCGGGCCGCACCATGACGCAACGCGTCGTCGACGCGCTGGTCGAACTGGTGAACCGGCCGCAAAGTCATGAGTAGGATCGGCTGTCGCGCGTCTTCAGCCAATTTATATTAGTAGCCTCGCAGCTCCCTGATTTGGTCGAGGCTTAAGCCGCGAATGTCGTCGCTTGTCAGCGCATGAACGCCCTCGCGCTCCGCCTTTTCCTTGGCGGCCATGAACTTGGCCGCGGGCCCGACAGCGTATCCTCGTGAGGATGTTGCGCTCGTGGGTGTTCGCTCAGGCGTGCTCGGTCGAACAGGCGGCGGTGGTGTCATGCGAGCCAGCACAGGCTTCCGTGGCGGGAGTGGCGGCCCCACAGCCGAGCCGCGTCCCGACTTGCAGAATTGCGGGTTCTCGATCACGGGTGCGCGCTTTCCCACCCCGGCGAAGAGTGTTGATTTGCCGCTTAACCTCACCGCCTCGTCCCAACATCCGTAATCGTTGCAACGATTATAGGTGAAGCAAACCGGACAGGCTGTGTCGTTCTTCAGCCTGAATTCACGCTCTTCTTTTCCTCGCTGCGATCCGGCGAGGTTCAATCCTTTTGCCAGCTCGGTGCAATTGGCGTGCGCTTGTCCTGCCTTTTGATCTTTGCAGAATTGCAAAAGGGCAGAGCCGAGCGTTTCCGATGGGGTCGACTGCGCCGTGGCGGAAATCACGTCGATCTTTGCCGCCCCGCCTTGGAGCCAGCACGGCACCGGCTCCACCTTGGCTGACCCCTGGGCTTTGCCCTCGACCAGCTCCACAAAGTCGGCCTGAAGGCCAATGATGATCGTGAAGTTCCGATCTTCGCTGTAAGGCTTGTTGTTCTTCGCCTTCAGCCCATAGGCCACCAGGATTCCTTTCAGGATGAGGCGCCCTTCGTTATCCGAGACCGGGCGTCCATCCTTCAGAGCGAAGGCCGCGCCACCCGAGCCACCAATGTCGAAGTCGATGTCGGCGTGGTAGAACGGCGGCCCGCCGAAGAATCCGTTGAAGACATTTCTGATCTTTCCCTTGGCGATCACCGGTTCCCGGCGCGAGATCTTATTCAACATATTGCGCTGGTGAGCGGTCACCGAGAAAACCTGTTCCCCCTCAGGCATGGACGAATCGGACGCGTTGATCGCAAAAGAGTTGCAGTCCTTCAATTCGCGCTTGAGGCGAAGGACGATAAAATCTTCATTATTGAAAATGTATCCCTTCCTTTGGTCTTTCTCGACGCGGACTGGAACGGCGGTCCTTCTGTGCAAGTAGCTGCGGAAGCGGCAATTGCCAAAGGGCACCAGTGCTTTCTTGCCTTTGAACAGGACGTGCTTCGCCGTCACCAGCAAATCCGGTCTGAGCACGCTCACCGCGCTTGCCGTAATTGGGGCCGGAGGGACCTCGTCCCCGGGGTCATCGTCCCGAGGCTTCTCACACAGGATCTCTCCCGTGCATGCCATCAGTTGCTTCTTCTCGTCGGCTGAAAGCTCGATACCGAGCTTGGATTTGCTCTGGCTGAGGTTCCAGCGCCCGTCGATGAGCTTTTGGCTGCCTTCCTTGGCGTAGATCAGTGCCTGGCGGACCGGAGAGGATATAGAGTCAGGCAAAGAGCGGTTGTTCATAAGCGGCGAAGCTCCCGCCGCAAATGAAACCACCGCAACCATTGCGGCTGCTAATGCGCCAGCGCTCTGTCTCAAGATGATGCCCGTCGGGCGCTCGACCCGGGATGACCGGCTCGATGACCTTTTCAACATTGACGAAAAGCCGCACTTCCCTCTGCTGCAGAGTACGAATAAACAACACACCGGAGCGGTTGTCGAGGAAGTGCAAGGAGGCGATAGGATCGGATCATGCGGCGGCGGTCGAAGTTTACTCCCGGCGATTTCAACCTTGCGGTCAAGCGTGCCCGTGCGGGGCGCGGTCTATATACGTTCGATCCCATTCCCAAGGGCGTTTGCATTGCCGAATATACCGGTCCCGTGCTCCACGACGATGACTGGACGGGCAGCAACAACCGATACCTGTTCCAGATCACCGAGAAAAAGGCCATCAATGGTTGGAACAAGAAGAACCTGGCGCGTTACATCAATCACTCATGCCGGCCCAATTGCGAGATCGAGATTCGCAAAGGGCGCGTGTTCGTCATGGCCAAGCGCGCCATCAAGCCCGGTGAGGAGCTCGCCTACGATTATGGCAAAGAATATTTCGACGGGTTCATAAAGCCGATGGGCTGCAGATGCCTCAAGTGCAAGCCTCGATGGCGCGCGCCGAAAGGCGCGAAGCGCGCCCGTCATTAGCTAAGCGGCTTTAGATCGGCGAGTATGGCTTTCGCCGCGTTATGACCCGGCGCTCCCGTGACCCCGCCGCCCGGGTGCGCGCCCGATCCGCAATGATAAAGTCCCGGGATCGGTCCGCGGTAATCTGCATAGCCAAGCATCGGCCGCGACGAGAACAGCTGATTGAGCGACAACGCGCCATGAAAGATGTCGCCGCCGACAAGGCCGAACTCGCGTTCTAAATCCAGCGGGCTCATGCTTTGTCGCGCAATCACGCTCTGGGCGAACCCTGGCGCGTACCGGTCGACGGTCTCGATCATGAGATCGGCCACTTTTTCCCGCGCCTCGTCCCAAGATTGGCCATTAGGCAATTCCGGCGCCACATGCTGGCAGAACAGGCTTGCGACATGCGCTCCCGAAGGCGCGAGGCCGGGATCGACGGTCGAGGGGATCACCATTTCGATCACGGGCTCACCGCTCCAGCCGCGTTCTTTGGCGTCGCGATAAGCGCGATCCATGTAGGCGAGACTGGGTCCGATAATGATGCCGGCGCCATGATGCGCTTGAGCCGTCTTTCCCGGCAGCGCCGCAAAGCTTGGCAGCTCCGACAGCGCCACGTTCATGCGGAACGAGCCTGAACCGCATTTGAAGCTCTGCATCCGCTTGAGAAAGTCAGGCGCAAGCGACGACGGGTCCAGGAGCTGAGTGTAGAGCAGCTTCAGATTGACATTGGCGGCGAGCGCGCGGCCCCTGACCACGCGGCCGTCTTGCAACGACACGCCCACGACTTTGCCGCGTTCGATCAACACTTCCTCGACGTCAGCCCCGGTCTCGATCTCGGCCCCGTGTTCGACCGCAGCCTTCGCCATCGCCTGGGTGACCGCGCCCATGCCGCCGATCGCATGTCCCCAAGCCCCCTTCTTTCCGTTCACCTCGCCGAAGGCATGATGGAGAAGCCCGTAAGCTGTGCCCGGGTCGAACGGACTGGCGTAAGTGCCGACGATCGAATCGAAACCGAGCAAGGCTTTGATCGGCTCGCTCTCGAACCAGTCTGACAAGAACTCCGCGGCTGGCTTAACGAGGAGATCGAGCAGGAGCCGTTGCGACTCAAGATCGAGTTGGCGGAGGTCGTTGCCGAGCCGGGCGGCGCGCCCGAGCTCGCGCAAACCCCGCAAGCCAAAGCCCTTCACCACATTGGGCGGCGGCCGCAGCACCAGGTCTCGCAAGACATCGGCGACCGCGGTTAGCCTGGCGTAATAGTCGTCATAGCGTTCGGCGTCGGCGGCGCTGAACTTGGCGATTTCGCCCTTGGTGCGCCCTTCGCCGGTCAGGAGATAATCGCCCTCGGGGAGCGGCAGAAAATTCATGGCCGGCCGCTCGACGATTCTGAGCCCGGCCTGCGCCAGTTGCAGGTCGGCGACGATTTTCGGGTTGAGCAGGCTCACCGTGTAGGCGGCTGTCGAGTTGCGAAAGCCCGGATGAAACTCTTCGGTCACGCAGGCGCCGCCGACGATGGCGCGCCGCTCCAGAACCTTCACTTTCAGGCCGGCGCGGGCGAGGTAAGCGGCACAGACGAGGCCATTATGGCCGCCGCCGATCACCACGACATCGAAGCGCTGATCTGACCGGGCTCTACGATTGGGCATTGGTGCTGTCGCCACGCTCTCGCATTTAGCATTGTTTACCGCAGCGGCCGGTGTAAGCCACGCGAAGAAATCCGGTGTTCGCAACCGTGAGGCTCACGGCCTTACGCCGAGCCAATCTATCGGCTACCATTTCGCGATGAAAACGCAGCCCAGCGGACGCCAATTGCGCGCATCCTGGATGCCATGAGCGAACTCCAATCCGCTCATCGTGGCGGCGTTGCAGTAAAATTTTTTAGAGAGGCTGGCTACGGTCACTTTGACATTCGCTTCTATCGCGGTCCCGTCGATCGTTCGTCTCTTATGCAAACGATGAGGCGGCTTCTACGCGACTTCGTCAACATGTGCGCACCGCTAGAAGTCGTGCCGATCTTGATGCACGGCGCCCTGGTGGGCTGGTATCAGTTCCGCGAGCTGTTGCCATGGGATGACGATATCGATCTTTGTCTCGGCTGTCGCGACCTTGCAAAACTCGATCGTGCACGGGACCTTTCGTACCAGCGGGACCGTCACCTGTTCGAAATCAACCCCAACTACGTAAGTCGACAAACCTTGAACAGAACGTTCCGCGACATGGCGGAGCCGAACAAGATTGACGCCCGCTTCATCGACAAGGCGACCGGCCTATTCATCGACATCACGGCCCTTTCCCCGACGGGACCTGACCGGGTTTCGACCAAATGTCCGCACACATATAGAACGGACGATCTGTACCCATTGCAGCCGGTGGAATTCGAGGGCGCTACGATCCATGTGCCGAGACGGGTCGAAGCCGTTCTCGAGCAGGAATACGGCCGCTGGGCTCTAAAGGGGCGATTCCCCGGCTATTGGACCTTGAAGTCGCTGCGATACCGGCGCCGGCTGCGGCCGGGCGGGCGACGGCGGCAACGGCGTCGAGCCCAAACGGCCGATTACCTCGCAACTTGACGCACGTCAACGTTAGGGAGAGCTCCCCGCCCCAATATTCAAGAGTCTCTAGGAGACCTGGCGACCGGTGAACCCACCGGGGGCAGGGGATGGGCTGTGGTCAGGACCACGAGCTGCCCGGGATTAGGGCTCGGGCGGTCTTCCAGCCTGTTCGTCAATGCATGCGCCCACTTACCAGGGCTGTGAGCGGAGAGAGAAACCATGAGCCACTTCCTCGACCGTCTCACCTTCTTCAATCGCGTCGTTGACGACTTCTCGGACGGCTATGGCGTCGTCACGCGCGAGGACCGGCGCTGGGAGGACGGCTACCGCAAACGCTGGCAGCACGACAAGGTCGTTCGCTCCACGCATGGCGCCAACTGTACCGGCTCCTGTTCTTGGAAGATCTACGTCAAGGGCGGGATTGTGACCTGGGAGACCCAGCAAACAGACTACCCGCGCACGCGGCCTGAACTGCCCAATCATGAGCCGCGCGGCTGTTCGCGCGGTGCGAGCTATTCCTGGTACCTCTATTCCGGAAACCGGGTGAAGTATCCGCTCGTCCGTTCGCGCCTGCTCAAAGCATGGCGCGCGGCGCGTGCCAGCCTGACGCCCGTCGCCGCGTGGGCGTCCATCGTCGAGGATCCTGCCAAGCGCGACTCCTACGTCAAGAAGCGCGGTCTCGGCGGCTTCGTGCGCGCGCCTTGGGACGAGGTCAACGAGATCATCGCCGCGGCGAATGCCTATACCGTCAAGACCTACGGACCCGACCGCGTGATCGGCTTCTCGCCGATTCCGGCGATGTCGATGGTCAGCTACGCCGCAGGCTCGCGCTATCTGTCGCTGCTCGGTGGCGTGTGCATGTCCTTCTACGACTGGTATTGCGACCTGCCGCCGGCCTCGCCCCAGACCTGGGGCGAACAGACCGACGTGCCCGAGAGCGCCGATTGGTACAATTCCGGGTTCTTGATCTTGTGGGGCTCCAACGTGCCGCAGACGCGTACGCCCGATGCCCACTTCTATACCGAGGCGCGCTACCGCGGCACCAAGAGCGTGGTCGTCTCGCCCGATTATTCGGAAGCCTCGAAGTTCTCCGACCTCTGGTTGTCGGTGAAGCAGGGAACCGATTCCGCGCTCGCCATGGCCATGGGGCATGTGATCCTCAAAGAGTTCCATGTCGACCGTCAGGCGGATTATTTCGCCGGTTATGTTCGCAAATATACCGACATGCCGATGCTCGTCCGGCTGGTGAAGCAAAAGGGCAAGCTGGTGCCCGAGCGGCTGTTGCGGGCGAGCGACTTCGCCGAAAGTCTCGGCGAGACCAATAATCCGGAGTGGAAGACGGTCGCCATCGACGAGGCGTCGGGCAAGATCGTCGCACCGCTCGGCTCGGTGGGCTTCCGCTGGGGGGAGAAGGGCAAGTGGAATCTTGAAGAGAAGTCCTCCGACGGCTCTGACGTGAAGCTCCGCTTATCGCTGGCCGAAGCCAATGATGAGACCGCCGACGTCGCCTTCCCCTATTTCGGCAATATCCAGCACGAGCACTTCGCATCGAGCGACCACCCAAGCGTGCTCAAGCGGAAGGTGCCGGTGAAACGCGTCAAGCTTGCCGACGGCGAGGCGCTGGTCGCCACCGTCTATGACCTCTTCCTTGCCAATTATGGGGTCGATCGCGGTTTCGGCGGCGGCAACGTCGCCAACAGCTACGACGACGATATGCCCTACACGCCGGCGTGGGCCGAGAAGATTACCGGCATTTCTCGCGACAAGATCATCGCCGTCGCACGCGAATTCGCGCTGAACGCGGAGAAGACGAATGGCCGCTCCATGGTGATCATCGGCGCGGCCATGAATCATTGGTATCACATGGACATGAACTACCGCGGCGTCATCAACATGCTGGTGATGTGCGGTTGCGTCGGCCAGTCAGGCGGTGGCTGGTCGCACTATGTGGGGCAGGAGAAGCTCAGGCCGCAGACAGGCTGGCTTCCGCTCGCCTTCGCGCTCGATTGGGCACGCCCGCCGCGCCAGCAGAACTCGACCTCATTCTTTTACGCCCACACCGATCAGTGGCGCTATGAGACGCTCGACGTGACGGAGATTCTGTCGCCGACGGCGCCGGCCGGTCCGTGGGACGGAGCGTTGATCGACTATAACGTGCGGGCGGAGCGTATGGGCTGGCTGCCTTCCGCGCCGCAGCTCGAGGACAACCCGCTTAGCGTCGCCGCCAGAGCCAAAAAGGCGGACAAAGAGCCGAAAGACTATGTCCCGGAGGCGCTGCAATCGGGCGAGCTGAAACTGTCATGCCACGATCCCGACAATCCGAAGAACTGGCCGCGCAACATGTTCGTCTGGCGCTCGAACCTGCTCGGTTCCTCGGGCAAGGGTCATGAGTACTTTTTGAAGCATCTGCTCGGCACCACACATGGCGTCCTGGGCAAGGATCTCGGCCAAGACGGCAGGCAGAAGCCCAACGATGTCGTCTGGCACGAGGATGCCCCTGAAGGGAAGCTCGACCTTCTCGTCACGCTCGACTTCCGCATGTCGACCACCTGCATGTACTCCGACATCGTGCTGCCAACCGCCACTTGGTACGAGAAGAACGACCTCAATACGTCCGACATGCACCCCTTCATTCACCCGCTGACGTCGGCGGTGGATCCGGTATGGGGCGCGCGCAACGACTGGGAGATTTACAAGGGTATCGCCAAGACCTTCTCCGAGGTGGCGCCGGAGGTTCTCGGCAAGGAGACGGACGTCGTGCTGACGCCGATCCTGCATGACACGCCGGCCGAGATCGCCCAGGCGCTCGACGTCAAGGATTGGAAACGCGGCGAGGTTGAGCCGATCCCTGGCAAGACCATGCCGCAAGTCGCGGCGGTCGAACGCGACTATCCCAATCTTTATAAGCGCTTCACGTCGCTCGGGCCTCTCATGACCAAGCTCGGCAATGGCGGCAAGGGCATCAGCTGGAACACCGAACGTGAAGTCGACTTCCTCGGCCGTCTCAACGGCAAGGTCGAGGAGGGCCCGACCCAAGGACTGCCGCGCATCGAAAGCGATGTCGATGCCGCCGAGGTGATCCTGACCTTGGCGCCTGAGACGAACGGCGAAGTTGCGGTGAAAGCCTGGGAGGCCTTGAGCAAAACAACCGGGCGCGACCACGCCCATCTCGCTCTCCCGAAGGAGGACGAGAAGATACGCTTCCGTGACTGCGTGGCCCAGCCGCGCAAGATCATCTCATCGCCGATCTGGTCGGGCCTTGAGTCCGAGAAGGTCTGCTACAACGCCGGCTACACCAATGTGCACGAGCTGATCCCATGGCGCACGCTCACCGGGCGTCAGCAGCTCTATCAGGATCATTTATGGATGCGGGCCTTCGGTGAAGGCTTCTGCGTCTATCGTCCGCCGATCGACACGAAGGCCGTGAAGCCGGTCATCGATCGCAAGCCGAACGGCAATAAGACGGTCGTGCTGAACTTTATTACGCCCCATCAGAAATGGGGCATTCACTCGACCTATACAGACAACCTTTTGATGCTGACTTTGTCGCGCGGCGGCCCGATCGTGTGGATCAGCGAGATCGATGCGCAGAAAGCCGGCATCGTCGACAATGATTGGGTCGAAGCCTTCAACGCGAACGGCGCTCTCGTCGCCCGCGCTGTCGTCTCCCAGCGCGTAAAAGAAGGCATGTGCATGATGTATCACGCGCAAGAGAAGATCGTGAACGTGCCGGGCTCCGAACAAACCGGCCAGCGCGGTGGCATCCATAACTCGGTGACGCGCGCGGTGGTCAAGCCGACGCACATGATCGGCGGCTACGCGCAGCAATCCTACGGCTTCAACTATTACGGCACCGTCGGCTCCAATCGCGACGAGTTCGTTATCGTGCGCAAGATGGCCGATGTCGATTGGCTCGAGCGGCCGGCTTCCGACCAGCCCGGCGAAACGGCTCGACTGGAGGCCGCAGAATGAAAGTCCGCGCTCAGATCGCCATGGTCCTGAACCTGGACAAGTGCATCGGCTGTCACACTTGCTCGGTCACTTGTAAGAACGTGTGGACGAGCCGCGAAGGCATGGAATACGCCTGGTTCAACAACGTCGAGACCAAGCCCGGCATCGGTTATCCGAAGGAATGGGAGAACCAGGATCGTTGGAACGGGGGGTGGCGCCGCAAACGTAATGGCAAGATCGAGCCGAGAATTGGCTCCAAGTGGCGCGTACTCGCCAATATCTTTGCCAATCCCGACCTGCCCGAGATCGACGACTACTACGAGCCCTTCACCTTCGATTACGAGCATCTGCAAAAGGCGCCGGAACTGCAGGCCGTGCCGACGGCGCGGCCGCGGTCACTGGTGAGCGGCGAGCGGATGGAGAAGATCAAATGGGGGCCGAACTGGGAGGAGATCCTCGGCGGCGAATTCGCCCAGCGGTCGGCCGACGTGAACTTCGACGGCGTGCAAAAGGAGATCTACGGGCAGTTTGAAAACACTTTCATGATGTATTTGCCGCGGCTGTGCGAGCACTGCCTCAACCCGGCCTGTGTCGCCGCATGCCCGTCCGGCGCCATCTACAAGCGCGAAGAGGACGGCATCGTCCTCATCGATCAGGACAAGTGCCGCGGCTGGCGCATGTGCGTGTCCGGCTGCCCATACAAGAAGATCTATTACAACTGGTCGAGCGGTAAGTCGGAGAAATGCATTTTCTGCTTCCCGCGTATCGAGGCGGGTCTCACCACGGTCTGCTCGGAAACCTGCGTCGGCCGTATCCGCTATCTCGGCGTGGTTCTCTATGACGCCGATCGCATCGAGGAGGCGGCAAGCGTTGCCGACGAGCAGGACCTTTATGCGGCGCAGCTGTCTATTTTCCTCGATCCCAACGATCCTGACGTGATCGAGCAAGCCCGTGCCGACGGCGTGCCCGACAATTGGTTGGACGCCGCCACGCGTTCGCCCGTGTGGAAAATGGCCATGGACTGGAAGGTCGCGTTTCCGCTGCACCCGGAATATCGCACGCTGCCGATGGTGTGGTACGTGCCGCCGCTGTCCCCGATCAACGCGGCCGCGGAAGCGGGCAAGATTGGACATGACGGCGAAATGCCCGACGTGCGCAGCCTGCGCATCCCGCTCAAATATCTCGCCAACTTGCTGACCGCGGGAAAGGAGGAGCCGGTGGCTCTGGCGCTGGAGCGCATGCTTGCCATGCGCAGCTATATGCGCGCCAAGACTGTCGACGGCGTGATCGATGAAAGCATTCCCAAACGTGTCGGTCTCGAAACCGAGGAGATGGACCACATGTACGAGGTGATGGCCATCGCCAACTACGAAGACCGCTTCGTCATCCCCACGGCCCATCGTGAGCTCAGCGAGGATGCATACGAGATTCGCGGCGCTTGCGGCTTCTCCTTCGGCAATGGATGCTCTGACGAGACGACAGCCCCGAATCTGTTCGGCAACCCCAAGAAGCACAAGACGCCCTTGGAGGTCGGATGATGACGCAGACCTTCAAGGTCCTCTCAGTGCTGCTCAGTTATCCGGACGAGGCGTTGCAGAAGGCGGCGCCCGAACTGTTGAGCGTGGTCGAGGAGGAAAAGCTCTTGCCACCGGAGAGGCGCGCTGCTCTCAAGGCTCTGATCGATCACATTGCGGTTGCCGACCTGTATGACCTGCAAGAACGCTATGTGGAACTGTTCGACCGCACGCGATCCTTGTCGCTCCATCTCTTCGAGCACGTCTACGGTGAAAGCCGCGATCGCGGCCAGGCGATGATCGATCTCAAGAACCTTTACCAGCAGAACGGTCTTTCGCTCAGCGCCGGTGAACTGCCCGACTACCTGCCGGCCTTCCTCGAATTCTTAGCCGTCCTCGAGCTCCCCGAGGCGCGCCGGTTGCTCGGTCAGCCCGCGCATATCCTGACTGCGCTCGCCGAGCGGCTTGAGAAACGGGAAGCGCCCCAGGCCGCGGTGCTCCGGGCACTCGAGGCGCTCGCGGCGCCGGAGGCGGACGCGTCTAATCTGGAGGTGGTACCGGAAGACGCCGATACCGATCCTAACGATTTCGCCGCGCTCGATGCGCAGTGGGAAGAGGAAGCCGTGACGTTCGGTCCCGCTGCCGCACCGAGCTGCAAGGACCGGCTCGTGGCCCAAATCCGCGCGGGGAGACGTCCGGTCGACGCACCGATCAAGGGAGACGCGCCATGAGCGACGCCGTCAATCAGTTCCTGTTTGGCTGGTACCCTTATCTCTGTATTGCGATCTTTTTCCTTGGCAGCGTCATGCGCTTCGACCGCGAGCAATACACGTGGCGGTCGGGATCAAGCCAGCTCTTGCGGCGCAGACAGCTCACTTGGGGGTCGAACCTCTTTCACGTCGGTATTCTCATCATCTTTGTCGGTCATTTTGTCGGCCTGCTCACACCCATCGCCGTGTTTGACGCGCTCGGCATATCGCATTCCCTAAAACAGTGGATGGCAATCGTAATCGGTGGCGTTGCCGGTATCGCGTGTTTCATCGGGCTGACTTTGCTCGTGCATCGGCGCCTGTTTGATGCCCGCATCCGCAACAATTCGTCGTTCGGCGACATTGCCGTTCTGTTGTTGCTCTATGTCCAGCTGATGCTGGGTCTCGCCACCATCCCGATCTCGCTTCAGTATTTGGATGGGAGCGAGATGCTGAAATTCATGACCTGGGCGCAAGGGATCATGACCTTGAAGCCCGGCGTGGCGGCGCTGGTTGCCGATGCAAGCCCCATCTTCAAGCTGCACCTTTTCCTCGGCATGACGATCTTCCTCGTATTCCCGTTCACGCGCCTCGTGCATGTGTGGAGTGCGCCGGTTTGGTATCTCGGCCGGCGCGGCTACCAGGTGGTCCGCACCCGGCAACAGGTCGGGCCTTATGGCGGTATGGGTCCGGCGCAGCTTCCGCCGCGGCAGCCCGGCGAGCGCCCCGTGCCGGCGGAGTGAGTGCCGTGGCGTGCACCGGTCAAATACGCGAAGGATTGGCCGAGAGGGTGCCTGTAAGCGTCAACGGGGTCGACATTCCCCACGACGCGATCGCCCGCGAGACGCAATATCACCCCGCGTCCAAGCCGATTACGGCGTGGCACACCGCGGCGCGCGCTCTTGTCGTGCGGGAATTGCTGCTTCAGGAGGCGCGCCGTCTTGGCATCGTGCCGGTCCCGGACAGCGATGGCATGGGGCGTCGCGAAACGGAAGACGAGGCGCTGATACGGGCTCTGATCGATCAAGAAGTGACGACGCCGGAGCCAGATGAGGCGACGTGCCGGCGCTATTATGAGCAGAACCGGCGGCGTTTCCGCTCGGAGCCGATCTACGAGGCGGCGCATATTCTGTTCCCGGCCCGCAAGGATCATCCCGAAGACTGCGCCGGCGCCGCAGGCGCCGCGGCCGCGGTGCTTGACGAGCTTACGCGTCATCCGGAGCGGTTCGACGACTTGGCGCGGGCGCACTCAGCCTGCCCATCAGCCGCGCAAGGCGGCAATCTCGGCCAGATCACCGCTGGTCAGACGACCCTGGAGTTCGAGCAGGCGCTTGCCGCGCTCGCACCGGGTTCGATCACAAGGTCGCCCGTGGAAACCCGGTACGGGCTCCACATCATCCGCCTTGACCGGAAGATCGAAGGGCGGCAACTGCCGTTCGACACCGTCGCCGGCCGGATTGCGGACTACCTTAGGGAAAGCGTCTCGCGTCGCGCGACGGCCCAATATGTCGCCCGCCTTGTTTCCAAAGCCGAGATTACCGGCCTCGTCCTGGCCGGTGCGGAAGCTCACCAGGTGAGCTGACACCCATCCGGTCCTTCACCGTTTTCGTTCATCATCAGAATTACGCCTGATTTGCCTCAGTTTGCGAGGCGCTTGGGCGTTTGACCCATTACTATGGCGCCCAGTACGCTGTATGGACTGCGCCAAGGGGAAGGACTCCAGCTCGATGACGAAACTGGACCGCAGCCTCATCCATGCCTTGCCGGTCTTCTGTGCCATGGATGAGGCCGAACTCGATGACGTTATCGCGCACGCCAGAGCGCAGCGGGTCCCCAAGGGCAGCGCTGTTTTTCGGCAGGGTGAACTGGCCAAGTCCTTCTTCGTCCTGCTGCACGGACGGCTGAAAGTGTTGAAGGTCACGCCGCAAGGGCAGCAGGTTCTCATCCGCTTTATCAATCCCGGTGACATTTACGGATTCACCAAGGCACTCCGCAGAGATGACTATCCGGCGACAGCGACCGCTGTGGTCGACAGCGTCACCCTCGTATGGCCGAACGACATTTGGGACGACTTCATGCGGGCTCACCCCTCGTTTGCCATGAATGTCATGGGGATGATGGGCGACCGTCTCGACGAAGCTCATACCCGACTGAAAGAACTGTCGACCGAAGAAGTCGAGTATCGCATTGCTCACACCCTGTTGCGCCTGGTCGAGCAATCAGGACGTCCGACCGAGGAGGGAGTCCTGATCGACTTTCCGCTTACCCAGCAGGATCTCGCTCAAGCATCCGGCACCACCTTCCACTCGGTCAGCCGGGTGCTGGGTGCTTGGGAAACTGCCGGTCTCGTCCTGCTCGGGCGCCGCAAAGTGATCGTCCGTGATCTGGAAGGCCTGTCGCAAGTTGCCGAGCATCGCAAATCGGCACACGAGAGCGGCCGCTCGCGTTAAAGCGAGCTTGCGTTGCCGCAACGTTATTTCTGCGCTCCACCGCTAGCATTGAATCGTTGGCTTCCTCCAAGAGGTTGAGGCCGAAATCATGCAGCGCAGCCTAAAGACGGAGAGACATAGCCGCGGTGCCGGCGCCGGCATCGCTCTGTTGACCTATGGCTTCAGGCCATTCTTTCTCGGCGCGGCGGTCTGGGCCATTGCCGCCATGTCTCTGTGGATCGGCTCCCTTGCCGGGCTTTGGCCTTTGGCGCCAGGCTATGGCGCGCTCGCGTGGCACGCCCACGAGATGCTGTTCGGTTATACCGCAGCCGTCGTTGCCGGCTTTCTTTTGACGGCGATACCAAATTGGACCGGTCAATTACCGGTCGCAGGCTGGCGCCTTGCGCTTTTGGCGCTGTTGTGGGGAGTCGCGCGCCTTGCATTTCTTCTGACCGGCGTGACCGGCCTCATTCCTGCGGTCGCGGTCGACAGCCTGTTCTTGCCCTGCCTGCTGTTGCTGCTAACGCGCGAGATCGTAGCGGGACACAATTGGCGTAACCTGAAACCGCTTGTCCTCGTCGCACTGCTCGCCGCGGCCAATATTGGCTTCCACGCCGAAGTGCTGAGCACGGGGACAGCGGTTGTTTCGAGCCGCGTTGCTGTTGCAGCCTTGATCGGGCTCATCATGCTGATCGGCGGCCGCATTGTTCCGAGCTTCACCCATACATGGCTATTGCGGCTGGGCGCGGTGCGGTTGCCGACGGCGTTCAATGCTTTCGATGTCGCGACGTTGGGTGTCTCCGCAGCCGCCCTTCTCCTCTGGATCGTGTATCCCGACGCTGGCCTGACCGGCGCCCTGTTTCTGTTGGCGGCAGTGTTGCAAGGCGCTCGCTTATGGCGCTGGGCAGGAATAGGCACTTGGCGCGAACCGCTCGTGCTCATCCTGCACATTGGTTACGCCTTCGTTCCGCTTGGATTTCTGCTCGGCGCGATTTGCATCTTCGCGCCTGGCGCCTTGGGCGGAACGGCCGCGCTCCATACGTGGACCGTGGGCGCCATCGGCACGATGACGCTTGCGGTCATGACGCGGGCGACACGGAGCCACACCGGACGGGCGCTCGCCGCATCGCGACTGACCGTCGTCATTTATGCCGCGATCTTGTCGGCCGCCGCGCTTCGTATCGCCGCCGGTGCCGCTCAGCGGGACTTTGAAACCCTGATTGAAATTGCCGGTGTCGCGTGGATCGCGGCATTCGCGCTGTTCCTGATCGAATACGCGCCGATGTTACTCGGATCCCGTGCCGGGCCCCGGTGAGACGTGAAAAGTCTCGGGGGGTTTCTGGCGGCAAGCTTGACGCAGAGCAACGACGCCGTAGGGCCGTCAATTTAAGGCTCGTTGGCCGTCCGTTTTGCGACCCGGGGAGGGGTAATGCAGACCTCGCGATCACTGTCGCCTACGCAGGAAGGCCTGCGTGGGCGCTGCAAGCTGGTGCGTCGAGGGCTGAGCTTGGTCAGACGCGGCATTGCCCACCGTTTGGCGGAACGGCCTGGGCACCAGTCAAACCATCAAGGAAAAGCACGATGATTACGAGACGCACTGCCCTCAAGGGAGCCGCCATCGCGGCCGCCGCAACTATCGTGTCTCCAGCTTCCGCTCGAGCGGAGGATGCGCCGGCCTCCAAGTCGGCTGAGGCTAATTCGCTGGAGCGACAGAAGATCGATCTGGTGGCGCCCCCCTTGGTGCACGCGCATGAGCAGGCGACCAAAGAACCACCGAGGATCATGGAGATCACGCTCACAGTCCAGGAGAAGGAAGTCGCGGTCGACGATGCCGGCACCAAGTTGCAGGCGATGACCTATAACGGATCGATCCCGGGGCCATTGATCGTTGTGCACCAGGGCGATTACGTCGAGCTAACGCTGATCAATCCCAGCACCAACACGCTTACGCACAACATCGATTTTCATGCCGCCACCGGCGCTCTTGGCGGCGGTGGGCTGACCCTCGTCAATCCCGGACAGCAGGTCATACTACGCTGGAAAGCGACCCGTCCCGGCGTGTTCGTCTATCACTGCGCGCCTGGCGGTATCATGATCCCATGGCACGTCGTGTCCGGGATGAACGGCGCCATTATGGTGCTTCCGCGAGAAGGACTTTCGGATGGCGCCGGCAAGCCGTTACGTTACGACCGCGTCTACTACATTGGCGAGACCGATTTCTACATCCCGCGCGATGAGGAAGGGACCTTCAAGACGTACGCCTCGCCGCTTGAGGCATTTGGCGAGACCATCGAGGTCATGCGCAAGCTGATTCCGAGCCATGTCGTGTTCAATGGCAAGGTCGGTGCATTGACCGGCGATAACGCCTTGACTGCAAATGTCGGCGAGACGGTGCTGATCGTTCATTCGCAGGCCAATCGCGATACGCGCCCGCATCTCATCGGCGGTCATGGCGATCATGTGTGGCAGAGCGGCAAATTCTCCAATGCGCCGGAGACGAACCTTGAAACCTGGTTTGTCCGCGGCGGATCGGCGGCGGCGGCGCTCTATACATTCCTCCAGCCCGGCCTTTATGCCTACCTCAATCATAATCTGATCGAGGCCGTCGTTCTCGGCGCCACCGCCCATTTGAAGGTTGAAGGCAAGTGGGACAACGACCTGATGCGGCAGGTCGCAGCGCCCGCCGCGATACCTGGACACGTAACGGGGTCCGATGCGGCGGCACCCTAGGTATCACGGCCAGCGGCGGCGGTTCGACTAACGGAAAGTGCTTGCAAAAAAGAGGCGCCCCAATTCCGGCCCGGCGGGGACGCCTCTTATTGCCTCTAGCTGAGGCGTTTCCTCACGCATCAGACGGTCATGTGGCCAAAGGGGGCAACCACCAAGGAGACGCCGTCTGAGGTTTTATGTGTAGCTTGAAGCTTGATCCCGAGACGTTGACCTGGCGCAAGCTCCGTGAGATCGACCGCATGCCGCAGCGATTTGCCGCGCTCATCCCTTAGTGCTGCCAGCCGATGCCGATGATGACCTTTTCGACGTCAGTGAAGAACTGGTCGGCTTGGTAGTTCGCGTATTTGACCTGGCCGTAGAAGCCGCTCTTCAAGGGAAGATAGGCGTAGAAGTCGACCTCCGATCCGTAGTCGAGGTCCTGAACGGCCGAGCGGAACTCGTGATATTGGCCGATCAGCAACAATCCGTCGAAATAGCCGAGCGCGCCGCCGGATTTGGCGGATACCTTGTACTTGGCTTCGCCGTAGAAATCCTGCAGGCCGGTCGGCGGGATCACCAAAAACACATCGGCGAAGCCATTGAAGATATGCCCGGTGGCAAGCGGCGTCTGGAACGCGGCGAAGCCGTTGTCACTGCCAAGCAATTCGTAGCTCGCCGTGCCGGTGAAGCCGCCAAAGCCGAGCCCTTGTTCGACCCGCACATAGTCTGCGTCGTAGTCGATGGGCGCATCGCCGTAGCTCGTCTGATGGGCGTATTCCAGCCGATAGTGATAGGTATATCGATCGTTCAGCTTCTGCTTGCCTTTGAGGAAGCCGCCATAGGTCGCGTTCGAGAACGGATCGAGGTCGAAAAGATCCATCAGATAAGTGTAAGCGGCGAGCTTGCCGAGCGAGAACTCCTTGCTCTCAGCATGGATCAAATGGATGTTTGAGGCCACGTTGCCGACCGGGGACCGGTCACTGAAGATGCGGTTGACGTTGCCGATATAAGCATAGAACAGGGTGACGTCCGGCAGTGCGGTGATGGTGGCCTTGGCACCGTCGAAGGTCTGGTCATTCTGACGCCAAGCGACCGAGCCGACGAAACGCTGGTTATCGAGGTCTTCGAGAAAGCGCCCGCCAAGCAGCGCTACGCCAGGAATATGGTGCGATTCGAGATAGGCCTGATCGACCTCCTGCGATTCCACGTCGGCGACGACCGGATATTGAGTCTTGCCATTGATGGTGTTGTTGAACTCCTCGGGGCCGATGTTGAACACGAACTCGCCCTCGACACCGGCCCGGAAGCCGTAGAAGAAACCGGACTCGACGCCGATCTTACTCTTGAAGGTCGAGGCCTTGGCGTTCTTCGGCAGATTGGCCTGGTCGACATATTCGAAGCGGTAGCGGTTGTCTGTCCACCACCGGCCATTAAAGAAGCCGGTATGGGGCACCTGGTAACGTCCGGTGCCGGAGCCCTGTTGCGGATCATAAACGGGGCTCTGCGCTAAAGCCGAATGCAAGCAGCCGCAGCCCAACGCCACCACGATCGCCGCGGTGCAAACGCCGCGTGTCACCGCACCATATCCCGGCTTGAAGCCTTGCCCCTGCATTGCCCCCGTCGCCCCTAACTTGCCGCCGGCACCCCTTGCCGAGCCGATTTTTTGACCGGAGCCGTATCGCGCCTGCCCCCGGCGCTTCTGGGGCCACCCCGTTCGATATCATAGAGCAAGCCCCCGCGGCGTGTGTAAAACCACCACGTAACCGCCACGCATGTCACGTAAAAGATGAGAAATCCCCACAGCGCGAGCTCGGGTCCGCCGGTCGCGGCAATCGAGCTGCCATAGGCTTTGGGGATGAAGAAAGCGCCATAGGCCGCGATGGCCGATGTGAAGCCGATAATGGCCGCCGACTCCTTTTCGGAATGACGGACCTGCTCGGCCGGCGGCAGCTTCGGCATCAGACGGCCGACCTCTTTACGCATGATTGACGGGATCATCTGGAAGGTCGATGCGTTGCCCACCCCGGTGGCGAAGAACAACACGAGGAACATGGCGAAGAATCCCCAAAACGCGCCGGGCTGATCCTTGATGCCAAGGAAGAACAGAACACCGCCCACCGCTACGATCATCACGGCGAAAACCCAGAATGTGACGCGTCCGCCTCCCCAGCGGTCGGAGATCCAGCCCGTGGCTGCGCGGGACAGCGCGCCGACCAGGGGGCCGAGAAACACGAACTTGAGCGAGTTCACGTCGGGGAACTGAGTCTTGGCGAGCAGCGGGAAGCCGGCGGAATAGCCGATGAACGAACCGAACGTCCCCGTATAGAGCCAGCACATGATCCAGTTGTGTTTACGTTGGAAGATGACTGCCTGCTCGCTGAACGAGGCTTTTGCCGAAGCGATATCGTTCATGCCGAACCACGCGGCAATCGTTGTGACGATGAGCAGCGGCACCCAAATAAAGCCTGCGTTCTGAAGCCAAAGCTTTGTGCCGTCGGACACTGTTTGCGGCTCGCCGCCAATGACGCCGAAGACGCTGGCGGTGACCACCAGCGGAACGACAAACTGCACGACGCTGACGCCGAGATTGCCAAGGCCCGCATTGAGAGCGAGTGCGTTTCCCTTTTCCTTCTTAGGGAAGAAGAAGCTGATATTGGCCATGGACGAGGCGAAGTTCCCTCCGCCAAGACCGCAAAGCAGCGCAAGGACAAGAAACAGAAGGTAGGGCGTATCGGGATTCTGGACCGCGTAACCAATACCGAAGGCCGGGATCAGCAGGGATGCCGTCGTCAGTGCCGTCCACATACGCCCGCCGACGATCGGCACCATGAAAGAATAGAAGATGCGAAGTGTCGCGCCCGAGAGGCCGGGCAACGCCGCCAACCAGAACAGTTGGTCGGTGGAATAGGTGAAGCCGATGGCCGGAAGTTTGGCGACCACCACGCTCCACACCATCCACACGGCGAAGGCGAGCAGGAGCGCCGGCACTGAAATCCACAAATTGCGCTGTGCAATCCGGCGTCCAGTTTTCTTCCAGAAGGTCTCGTCCTCCGGGCGCCAGTCTTCGATCAGCCCGTGATGAGCCGGATGCTTGTCGTGGACGTGGGCATGCTCGAGTTCGGCAAGCGGCGGAAGCTTGGCCAGCACCTCGCCCGCGGCGCGATGTTCCATCTGGCGGATTGAGAACACCATCCAGCCGAGCGACACGGCGACGATGAGGAAGAGCAGCATGAAACAGCTCGTCCAGATATTGGTGAGGTCGGCCATCACGCCGAAGGCGATCGGCAGGACGAAACCGCCAAGACCGCCAATCATGCCGACAAGACCGCCGACCGAGCCGACATGTTCGGAGTAGTAGATGGGGATGTACTTGTAGACCGCGGCCTTCCCCAGCGACATGAAGAAACCCAGGATAAAGATGGTGATCACGAAGGGGATCAGATTCATCCTGGTCGAGAACGCGATGGGTCCTTTAATGCCGTGAATGACGTAGTCGGTTTCCGGATAAGACAGCATCAACAAGCAGAGCAACGACACGGCGAAGGTCCAATACATGATGGTGCGCGCGCCGTAGCGGTCTGACAGATGACCGCCATAGGCGCGAAACAGACTCGCCGGAATTGAATAGAGCGCTGCGAGCATGCCAGCCGTTTCGATGTCAAGCTTGTAGACGCCGATCATGTAGCGCGGCAGCCACAGTGCCAGCGCCACGAACCCGCCAAAGACGAAGAAATAGTAGAGCGAGAAACGCCAGACCTGTTGATGGCGAAGAGGGGCAAGCTGAAGGAAAAGACCGCGCGGTTTCTCGCCGTGGGCGCGGCGCGCTTTGATCTCCGGATCGTCCTCGGCGGTGAACCAGAAGATGATGGCTATGAGCGTAAGCACCGACGCCCAAACCACGGCGACCATTTGCCAGCCAAAAGCCACCAGCACGAAGGGAGCAACAAATTTGGTGACTGCGGCGCCGACATTGCCCACGCCGAAAATCCCCAGTGCCGTTCCTTGCTTTGCTGGCGGGTACCACTTCGACACATAGGCGATTCCGACGGCGAAAGAGCCGCCGGCGAGCCCGACACCGAGTGCCGCGACAAGCATCCAGGGATACGTGGTGGCGTAGGAAAGGAGGAAGGTGGCAAGTGCCGCCGCGAGCATCGTCAGCGTGTAGACCACGCGGCCCCCATACTGATCGGTCCAGATGCCGAGAAAAATCCGGCTGAGGGATCCTGTGAGGATCGGTGTGCCGACCAGGAGCCCGAACTGGGTCTCGTCGAGCCCGAGGTTCTGCTGAATGCGGACGCCAATGATGGCGAAGATCGTCCA
>CAZFYL010000004.1:47347-49930 GCA_964523345.1 uncultured Methyloceanibacter sp. | reverse complement strand
GTCATCCACGGCGCATGCGGCGGCCTGACCTCGTCCGGAAAGCCAAGACGCGGGCCAAGCAGAACAGCGAGTACAAGTGCGGTTACGCCCGCAGTGAGATGCACCACCAAGCCTCCGGCGAAGTCGCGCACGCCCATCGCGCCGAGCCAGCCGCCACCCCAGACCCAATGGGTGACCGGGACATAAACGAGAAAGAGCCATAGCAGGCTGAACAGCATGACCGCGCTGAAGCGCATACGCTCCACGAAGGCGCCGACGATCAGGGCCGGCGTGATGATCGCGAAGGTCATCTGGAACATGAAAAACACCGTCTCAGGCAGGCTCGTCCCTTCCGCGACCGCATCGCGCGGAATGCCAAGAAGAAGCGCTTTGCCGAGATTGCCGACATACGCGCCACCCCCGTTGAAGGCGAGGCTATAGGCGGCGAGAAGCCAGACTACCGAGACGAGACAGGCAATGGCAAAACACTGCATGAGCACCGAGAGCAGATTTTCGGCGCGCACAAGGCCCCCATAGAACAGGGCGAGCCCCGGCAAAGTCATGAATAAGACGAGTGCTGTGGCGGTAATCAGCCAAGCCGTGTTCCCCGCGTCGATCATAGGCTTCCCCCTAGTTTGCAAGATCTGGTTTTGCCTAAAATCTTAGCACGGTCAGCAAAGCCCCATGCCCTTTTTGTGCTCGATTGCCCACAGAAGCGTCAGTCTCAGATGCCCCACAAAGCTGCGTGGGGCGTGATATAGTCAGACCCATGAGCAAAGCTTTCACCAAGGAGGCCGAGGGCGGCGAGGTCTATGACGACCTGCCCGATCGTCCCATTTCGCCTCATAATCTCGTGACCGCCAAAGGGCTTGAGATGATCGAAGCCGAGCTTGCGCGGCTTCACCGCGAGCACGCCGCCGCGCACGATACCGACGACCGGCCGCGGCTTGCCAAGATCAACCGGGACCTGCGCTATTGGACCTCGCGCCGCGCCACGGCCCAAGTTGCCGAACCGCCGCAGGATGCAACCGAAGTGCATTTCGGCTCGACCGTGACCATCGAACGCGACGATGGACGCCGTCAAACGTATCGAATTGTCGGCGAGGATGAGGCCGACCCCTCGCTCGGCACGCTCTCTTACGTGTCTCCCGTGGCTCAGGCCCTGCTCGGCAAGGAGATCGGCGATGTGATCGAGGCCGGCACCGCCGAGGCTACGGTCATCGAGATTTCCCGAGAGTCCTAGCGTTCAGGCCGGGAGTCGCTCGGCTTCTCCAGCATGAGCTGTCCCTGCTTCCGCACCAGCGCCTTGGCCTTGTCGGCCAGAAGCGCCAGCATCCAGGGGAGTTGCACTTCCAGCCGGACATGATCGTCGGCAACATCAACCGTGCCGGTCGTGGTCTGTCCGAGGACACTGGCATGGAAGTCGAGGTGATCGCCGGCCCACTCGTCCTTCACCACGACGAAACTTTCGCCGAAGGTCGAGCGCACCTTGCCGAACCCGGCCTGCAGACGCCTCTGGGCCTCCTGCTTGCCAAGCCTGTGGGGAATGGTAACGACGACCGGTCGAGACATGACCGAACCTCTCCTCGTAATGACGTTGAAATGTCATGTGGTGCGGTCAAAGCCGCGCGACCAGTGGCTTTGCAGAAAAACCTGCAAAAACGCGGCACGGTCTATGGCGTCTCGTCTTTATGATCGACATGACCGAGATCGCGTTTCGGCGCCACTTCGTCCCTGACCATCTGCTTCAGCTCCGTGATCTCAGGGAATCGCCCGCGCTCGCCGCGCGACCAAATCAATTTGCCGTCGATGCGGATCTCAAACAGGCCGCCGGTATCATCGGGAATGAGCGTGACCGAGCCGAGCTCTTCGGCGAAAGTCGAGAGCAATTCCTGACCCATCCAGGCCGCTCGCAGCAACCAGTTGCAGAGGCGGCAATAGGTGATAGCTATGTTGGGTCTAGACGGAATCGCGGAACGCTCCCATTTAGATGATGGGGCCGAGTGGACGCCACTCTAGTCCGTGAGGCCGTCCTGCCTCAACAATTCTTGATCACGCCTGCGGCAAAATGGGGCTCTCTTCTTCCGGAATGCCTTATGTTTCAAGAAAAATCCGGCCCGCGACGGCTCTATTCTCGAAACGGTGCCTCGTTGTAAGGTCCGGCTGATCGCCCCATTGTCATGATATCGGTGCAAATTACTGGAAAGAGAAGTTCATGAGATTGACGTTCACCTCCCCGCTCCGCCTCCTGACCGCTTTGGCTTTGATTGTGGCGCTCGTCCCGTCATGGAGCAGCCAAGCGGCCACTAATGCCTTCGATGCTCTCCTCGGTTCCTGGCGGGGAAATGGACAGATTTTGCTCAGTGACGGGCGCACCGAGCGTCTTAAATGCAACGCCTACTACACCGGCGGCGGCTCGCACCTCGGCATGGCCATCCGCTGCCAGAGCGAAACCTCCAATGTCGAGATCAGGAGCAAGTTGAGTCAAACCGGGAGCCGGATCAGCGGCACCTGGGAAGAACGCACGTACAATGCCGAAGGAACGGCCTCAGGGACGGCGACCGGCGACAAGATCAGCCTCCAGATCAGCGGCGGCGTCACGGG
>CAZFYL010000004.1:38908-47247 GCA_964523345.1 uncultured Methyloceanibacter sp. | reverse complement strand
AGCAAAGCCAAGACCGTATCGATCGACATGGCCGGGGTGCGCGAATTCGACACGTTCGGCGCCTGGCTGCTCGAGCGCCTCACCCGCGCCTGGTCGTCTACCGGCGCAGACACGAGTATCGTTGGCCTGCCCCAGCACGATCGCAACCTTCTCGACGAGATGCACGGCGTCAATCGGCAGCCCGCAAAAGCGCCCGCGCAAGGGAACAGGCTTGTCAGCGCTCTGGCTTCGATCGGTCAGGCCGGTGCCGGGCTCGGTCGCGGTTTCATGCTTTTCGCCGACATGCTCGGCGCCGTCGGTGGGGCAGCAATTCGCGTGCTCGCGCGTCCACGCGAGTTCAGGTTAACCTCGACGGTCAACCAGCTCGACCGTGTCGTCTGGAAGGCCGTTCCCATCATTCTGCTCATTACTTTCTTGATCGGCGGAATTATCTCTCAGCAAGGCATCTTCCATTTCCGCAAATTCGGCGCCGAGCTCTATTCCGTGGATCTTGTCGGCATTCTTGTGCTGCGCGAAATCGGCGTGCTGATCGTGGCCATCATGGTTGCAGGACGTTCGGGCAGTTCCTATACCGCCGAGATCGGCTCCATGAAGATGCGTGAGGAGATCGACGCGCTGCGCACCATGGGGTTCGACCCCGTGGAAGTCCTGATCCTCCCCCGCATCCTCGTTCTTATTATCGCGCTGCCCGTGCTGACGTTCCTCGGCTGCATGGCCGCGCTCTATGGCGGAGGCTTGGTGGCCTGGCTTTATGGCGGTATCAGCCCCGACATATATATGTCCCGGCTGACCGAGGCGATTTCACTGACTCATTTCAAAGTGGGAATGCTGAAGGCGCCCTTCATGGGGCTGGTCATCGGGGTGGTGGCTTGCGCCGAGGGGCTCAGAGTGAAGGGCAGCGCGGAGTCGCTGGGGCTTCAGACCACCGCGTCCGTGGTCGAGTCGATCTTCTTGGTGATCGTACTTGACGGTTTGTTCGCGATCTTCTTCGCCTCGATCGGAATGTAGCGCCGATGGCTCAAGGTCCCGTGATCAAGGTGCGCGACCTCGTGGTCGGCTTCGGCGATGAGCGCGTGCTCGATCATCTCTGCCTCGATGTGAAAGAGGGCGAGATCCTCGGCGTGGTCGGCGCTTCGGGTGCGGGAAAATCGGTGCTGTTGCGGACCATCATCGGGCTTTTGCCGCGCCGGCAGGGCACCATCGAGGTGCTCGGTGTCGACCTGGACAAGGCGAATGAGACCGAGCGGCGTGCACTTGAGCGCCGGTGGGGCGTTCTGTTTCAACAGGGTGCACTGTTCTCTTCGCTCACCGTGCGCGAGAACGTCCAATTCCCCATGCGCGAGAATCTTGTTCTATCCCAGAGACTGATGGACGAAATGGCCTTGGCCAAGCTCGAGATGGTCGGACTTACGCCGGACGACATGAATAAGTATCCCGCGGAGCTGTCCGGCGGGATGACCAAACGCGTGGCGCTTGCCCGCGCTCTAGCGCTCGATCCCGAGATCGTATTCCTCGACGAACCGACCTCGGGGCTCGATCCGATCTCCGGCGGCGATTTCGACGAGCTGATCCGCACGCTGCAACAGACCTTGGGGCTGACCGTATTCATGGTGACCCACGATCTGGAGAGCCTGTATACCGCTTGCGACCGGGTGGCGGTTCTTGCCGATGGCAAGGTCGTGGTCGAAGGTCCTCTTGAAACCATGCTCGAGTGCAAGCACCCCTGGGTACAAACCTATTTCAAAGGCAAACGCGGCAGTCTGCTCGCCGACCGGCAGATGAGTGCTTGAGAGCGGAAGGATCTGATCGATGGAAACGCGCGCCCGCTACGCTTTGATCGGACTGTTCATGCTCGCGGTGATCGCGGCGAGCTTCGGCTTTGTCTATTGGCTCGAAAACAAAGGCGGGTTCTCGCAACAGGAGACGTACCAGATCAGGTTCCAGGGTTCGGTTTCCGGCTTGCTGGTCGGCTCGACGGTATTGTTCAACGGCATCCGCGTCGGCGAGGTGACGGGTCTTGGGCTCAATGCGGATTCACCCCAAGAGGTGATCGCCACGATCGCGGTGGTGAGAGGCACGCCGATCAGCGCCGATACCGACGTCACTGTCGAAACACAGGGACTGACCGGCGGCGCGGCCGTGGCGTTGCGTGGCGGGAGTTCAACCGCGCCGCTTGAGGCAAGCGCAAACGGCGCGCCCCCAACGTTGATGGCCGCACCGCAAGCAGGCCAAGACTGGACCCAGTCCGCGCGTGACGCCTTCCAGCGCGTCGACGAAGTCCTGGCCGATAACTCTGAGGCGCTTCACAACGCCATCACCAATATCGATACGTTCACCGACGCTCTGGCGCGTAACTCCGACAAGGTCGATGGCATCCTGGCGGGGCTCGAGCGCATGACCGGAGGCGGAACAAGCCAGGCCGAGATCCCTATCTACAATCTCGCCACGGCAACCGGCCTCCCGCCGGCGCCCGAAGAAACGCCAAGCTGGCAGCTCATCGTGCCTGAGCCCACCACGCTGATGGGGTTCAACACCGACAAGATTCTGCTCCAACCCTCCGAGGGCGAGAGCGTTCCCGTCGCCAACGCCAAATGGGCCGACAATCTCCCTGTTCTGGTCCAGGCCAGGGTGATTGAGAGCTTTGAGCGAGCCGGCTATGCGCAGGCGGTCAGCCGGACCAGCGATGCCGTCTCCGCGGACTATCAACTCCTTCTCAATATAAGGAGGTTTCAAATCTCGGCTGAATCAGAGCCTGCCATGGCCGAGATCGATTTCGTCGCCAAGCTCGTCGACAAAGACGGAAAGATCTTCGACGCGACCACCTTCCAGGGAGGTGCGCCGGTCAGCGGCGCCGACGCGCAAGCCTATGTGAACGCCTTCGACGAGGTTTTCGGCAAGTTGGCGGGCGAAGTTGTCACTTGGGCCACTCAAGCGCTTCACAACGCTCCCCCGCCTGCCGCCCCAGAACCCGCCGAAGCCGAGCCGGGCTAAGCTCAGCCACTTCTCAAGACAAAAAACCGGCGTGCAGTCTAGGCGGCCTTCTTCTCAAGGTCGGGCGCCCATTTGCCGAGCGTGGCAAGTCCATTCATCTCCGCCCGGTGGGCAAAGGCTGCCTGCGCCGCCGGCTTGTTCTCGGGCTTTCCCGACCACGCCTTTTGCGGGGCGGCCTGAAGGGCGCGGCCATAAGAGAAGGTGAGCCGCCACGGCACCTCACCCAACTTGTTCATCGCATCGAGCCGCGCCGTGGCCTCGACGTCGGACTGCCCGCCGGACAGAAAGGCAATGCCCGGGACCGCGGCCGGAACACAAACCTTCAACACGCGAATGGTCCGTTCCGCGATCTCCGCGTCAGATGCCTGTTTCGCGCTCTTCTTGCCCGGCACCACCATGTTCGGCTTGAGCACCATGCCTTCGAGCTTGATCCGCGCGTGATAGAGCTCTTGAAACACCGTCTTCAGCACAAACTCGGTGACATCTTCGCAGCGGTTGATGTCGTGATCGCCGTCCATCAGAACCTCTGGCTCGACGATCGGGACCAGGCCTTGCTCTTGGCAAAGTGCGGCGTAGCGGGCGAGCGCGTGCGCATTGGCGCTGACGCAATTGTAACTTGGGATACCCGGACCGATATCGATCACCGCCCGCCACTTACAGAATTTTGCACCGAGATCGCGATACTCGGCCAAGCGCTCGCGCAAGCCGTCGAGACCCTCGGTGATTTTCTCGTCCGGGCAGAAGGCAAGCGGCTTGGCGCCCTTGTCGACCTTGATGCCGGGGAACGCGCCGGTTTGCTCGATCACCTTGACGAGAGGCGTCCCGTCCCCGGCCTTTTGCCGGATGGTCTCGTCGAACAGAATGACCCCCGAGATATGGTCCGCCATGGCGTTGGCGCAGCGAAACAAGAGCTCGCGGTAGTCGCGGCGGCTGGTTTCGGTGGATTCGACGCCGACGGCGGTGAAACGCTTCTCGATCGTTCCACTCGACTCATCGGCGGCAAGAATACCTTTACCGGGCGTCACCATCCCCTTTGCCACTCGGTTCAATTCAGCAAGATCCATCATCCTCTCCGCTTTTCAGCCTTCGCCGGCCCACACCCTAGCCTATTGCGCGCAGGCCAAGCCAGGGCCGCCCGTCCGCTATTCTATTACGAAAGCGCCGCCCCAGGCTCAACCCGTGAGTCGCCGCAAATCATGGGCTCCGGGTTGCCCAATGCGAAACGGGACAGGTATAAGGTCCGACCGACAAGAAGGAGATCCCATGCGCGCTATCGTTGCTTTCCTTATCGCTTTTGCTGTCGGGCTCGGCGCGAGCCTCGTTGAAACTGTGGCCGAGGAGAAGTGCATGATCGGCGATGCGGCTCTGTGCCTGGCCAATCCCGCTTGTCATTGGGAGGCCGACAAGCGTGGATGCTATCCGGGCCCTGCCAAACACCAAGATGCCTGCTCCGTCCATGGCGACCAGACGATATGCGAGACGGATGTCACGCTTGGCTGCAAATGGTCGGCGAGCGAGAACAAATGCGAGACCAAGGCCGAGTAGCGCCTCATCCCTTGGTCCGCGCGAGCGCAACAACGAACAGCGCCCCGATCGCGGTATGGATCAAGCCGGTGCCCCACAGCGCCGCGCCGCCAAGCGCCGCGGCGGTCCAAAGGATCAAACAGGCGGCGAGCACGTTGTAGAGCGCTAGCCCATAGGCCGCAGCGAGGCCGCCTTTGCTGTCCAGCTCATTGCGCGCAAGAAGCGCCGCAGCGCCTAATCCCAAGGTCGCGGCCCCGAGAATGCGTGCTAGGAAAACGGATGCGCCGTCCGGCGCGCTTCCGAGTGTTTCGATCAAAATGTTCGGCGCAATCAGCACCGACAGCCCGAACAGCGCTTCGAACGCGCCCGAAACGATCATGAGAAGTCTAAGCATGTTCCCCCCTCGGTCGCGCGGCTCCGCGCCACAAGCTTATGGCGCGGCTTCCGGCGGGAAGATTGTCTTCCAATCGTTTTTCATGTCGACCACGGTCCACCCCTTGGCCACCGCCTCGTCGAGCGCCTTGTCGAGCTTGCCCACGGAGGACTCGCGATCATAAGCATATTCGCGCGCGCCATCGGTGTGGTGAACGAGGCCCATAAAGCAGAGCCGCTGGCAGAACGCCGTCCACTCCAGCATCTCCTTGTCGCCGTCGGAATTGCCGAAGGCGAAGATGGGGTGCTTCCCGATGAAATGATTGATGCCTTCGGGCTTGCCCGGACCGTCATCGACAAACAGCACTTTGGGCTGCTTGATAAGAACCGGGCTTGAATCCCACATTTGGTACTGGGTCACACCGGACGACCCGATGACCTGCTGTGGCGGGATCTGGTAGGTCTGTTCGGTGAAATTCCGCATGAACTCGACACCGCCGCCCGAGACGATGAACGTCTTGAAGCCATTGGCGCGAAGATAGTCGAGAAGCTCCAGCATCGGCTGGTAGACGAGATCGGTGTAAAGCTTCTTGAAACGGGGATGTTTGGCAATTTTCAGCCAATCGCTGACACTCTCGTTGAACTCGACCGTCGTCATGCCTGAATGCGTGGCGGCAATGATCTCGAGCATGCCCTTCTGGCCCATGGCAGCAACTTTTTTCAGGTCGCCGTCAATCGCCGACTTGAATGGTTCCTTATCGCGCCATTCCGGGTGCTGGTTCGCCTGTCTTTTGACCTCGTCCATGGCGAAGACGAATTGCGTGTAAATCGGCTGCTCGACCCACAGCGTGCCGTCATTGTCGAAGGTGGCGATGCGATCTTTGGGCTCGACGTAGTCGGGGGCGCCTTCCTCGGTGACGCTCGTGACGAAATCGATGATCGACTGCTTGGTTGAACCTTCATTCCACGACGGCAGCGGATCGTCTTCCGCCTGCAGGGGCCCCGCGCCTGCGCCCAAGAGCGCGATCAGACACACCGCCAGAACGGCGCATCGCCGGGCAGATTTCCGCATCAGGACCTCCCTACACCCTGGCGCGATCTGCACACAGGGCCAGGGCCGCGAGCTGAGCCAAAGCCCAGCCCGCGCCCCAGAAAGCCCTGTTAATCGTCGAAGCAGTCAAGTTACGCCTAGTGTTGTTGCCGGCCGAACCCGTGTTTCTGCAGCCATGCCTTGATGCCCATCTCGCCCACGGGAAGGACATCGTAGACCGGCGGATTATTGGACATGAATCCGACCTTGAATTGCGGCGGATACGCGAACAGCTCCTTCATGTACCAGCCCGCCGATTCTCCAAGCGGAACCGCCATGGGAATATGACGAATGCCGATGTTCACATCCTCTTCCGGGTGGGTATAGAGGTTGAACACGACCGCGCCACCGGTGTCGGTGAAGATAAAGCCGCTGAACCCACCGACATTGCCCTTTTGCACGATGCCGTTTTCGATTTCGCCGGTGCCCACGGCTTTGAACTCGTCGATGCGCATGCCCGCGAAATATTGGTTCAAGGTGTAGACCCGGCTGCGGCGCGCCGACAAACCGTCATCGGCAACCAAGAACGACGCCTGGTCGACGCCATCGATATAGGTCTTCTCGGAGAACAGCCCGGCAAGCTTGCCGCCGGGAACGCCGGCCAGCGACAAAGCGGTCGGCAAGATATCGGCAAGGTCGAACAGCCCATCGGACTTGCGGGGGCTGATCATGCCTTTCCAATAGACAAAAGTCGGCACCCGAACGCCGCCCTCCCAGCTCGATCCTTTGCACCCGCGGAACGGCGTTCTGCCGGCGGGTGGGATCTCGCATTCCGGACCGTTGTCGGAGGTGAAGATGATCATAGTGTTTTCCAGCTCACCAATCTCGTCCAGCTTTTCAACGAGCCGGCCGAGGACGTAATCCATATGCACCATGCAATCGCCATACGCGGTCCGCGACATCGACTTGCCGGCCCAGTCATCGGAGGGATAGTTATCGAAATGGCAGCCGCGCGTGGCGTGATAGAGATAGAACGGCTCCTTGCTATCCTTCATGCTGTCGAGGAAAGCGATGCTCGTGTCCATCCAGTGCTTGTCGAGATCCTTGATATAATCGAGGTCGATAAGCTTGCCGTTCTCGCACTTGGTCTTGTCGGCCGGCGTGCAGTGCACCTCGTAATGATTGAAGATGTCGTCCTCCATCATCTTGAAGCGCTCGGGCGATAGCGCGACTTCCGGGTTGAAATAGACGTCGCGCCATTCGGTGTACATGTCGGACACGCCGAGGAATCCGAGATAGTCGTCATAGCCGACATTCTGCGGCAGAGACCCTTGGTTCTCGCCCATATGCCACTTGCCGACGCCTTGCGTGATGTAGCCCTGCTTCTTGAGCAGCAAAGGCATGGTCGTAACGCCGTCGAGACCGCCGGGTTCGTTATACATTGGCGGCCGCAGGATGCCGTGATGGAGCGGGTTCTGACCGGTATGGATGGTCGCCCGCGTCGGCGAGCAGGACGGTGTCGAATAGGCCGAGGTCAGCAGCAGGCCTTCATTGGCAAGCCGATCCATCACCGGCGTGGCATTTCCAATCGCTACCCCGCCGCCATTGAAGCCGGGGTCCATCCAGCCAACATCATCGAGCAGAAAAATCATGATGTTGGGCTTCTTCCCGGTCTTCTCGGCGAGCGCCGCAAGCTTTTCCTGCGCCGCCTTGTCCTGATCGGGATGCTGGATCACCGGATACATATTGTCGGCGGGCTTCACCGCCTTGAGATGCATGTATTGCTCGGGATGGCTGAAGCCGGGCGCAGTGGTGGGACCGGTGGTGGCCCCGCGCGTGTTCTGCGCGAATGCAGGCTGCAACATCGTAGCCGCCACAAGCGTGACGGCCGCGAGAATACTTGCACAAGAAGTTATGCGTCTGCCCCCAGACATGACATATCGCGATCGATAGTCTTCGATCGAATGCATCATAGTGTCTCCTCCGCGGAAAAATGAATGTCGGCGGTCTTCGCCCTCGCGGCGCGCGCCGGTCCCGAATGGGCTCAACTCGTGATCCCACAGGAAGGCGTAACGCTAGGCGTCTTGATAAGCCTTGGCAAGTTACGACCGCAATGGCTGCCGTGCCTCGATTTGTGGCAGTTCGATGTCAGCGCGGCTGTTTGCAAGAGTTCCAACGCGCGCGGCCCAACACAGAATGTTGTAACAAAAAAATGAAATTGACGAGCTTGGACCCGTAGTTTCGTCGCAGTTCCGCACTACCTAATATCGTGTAGCCGTAACCTCAGGAGACCCCCCTTCATGATCAGAAAACCCATCGCCTGTCTTGCCCTTGCCGCGGCGGCGCTGCTTTTCGCTTCGGCCCCGGCGAGCGCCGAGGATGCCATTAGCCACCCGGCCAAGAAGCAGATCGGCGCGAGCCA
>CAZFYL010000004.1:11933-38808 GCA_964523345.1 uncultured Methyloceanibacter sp. | reverse complement strand
CGAGCGCCGAGGATGCCATTAGCCACCCGGCCAAGAAGCAGATCGGCGCGAGCCAGAATCAGAATGAGATGGTCCCGTCCCTTGCCGTCCTCAACGCCAAAGGGGCCACCTTGCAAGGGAACAAACTCACCCTGACCGGCGTATCTCCCAACTCGATCGTTTTTGCCGATCGGCCGGTGCGCGCCGCCGGTCACGTACTGACCTCGCATTTCATCAAGGAATGGGATGAAGGCATTGACAGTTTTGCCAAGGATCCTCCCAACGCCACCATCTCGGTGCTGGGCAGTGACGGCGGAAGTGTCAAAGACGCTGTTGTGGTCTTGAAATCGCCGAAGCTCGACGGCGACACTCTGACCTTCGACGTGTCCGTGCTCGAAGGCGATCTTAGCGGCGCGGACGGGGCAGCCGCCCTCTTTATCGACTGGTTCGCGGCGCGCGGGCCCCGTGGCGGTGTCGCGATCGGACGTGCTCCCGCCTGGCACGGCGCCTGGTACGCTCATCCCGGCGCTGCGTTCGCGGCCGGAGCGGCGGTTGGTGCGGCGGCGGCCTACCCCTATTACCACCCTTATCGGTGCGGCTATTATCCCTACCCGCCCTGCTATTAGTTTGAGGCGAACGCTTGAAGCGAGCCGGCGGCGTCAACGCGCCGCCGGTTTCCTTTGACCAAACAACTCCGCCTCCTCTCGACGCAAACTCTGATGTTGCATCGCAGCGCGACCATTCGAGTCTTTGTGCATTGCAAAGTATTTCATTTAGCAAGCGCGAACCCACGGTCTTACCTTCGTCTCAATCTCTTGCTATCGTTCTTTCTGGCTGACGTGGGGGTCGCCGATTTGAGCAAGGCGCTTGCCTTGAAGGCGTGACTCTGAGCCCCCGTGGCCAAATCTCAGGGCACATTCTTCCAGGCAAGGTCGAGGAGGTGGGATGGCACTCCCGAAGATTGCCCTGCGTGGCAGGAAGGTCATTCTCCTGAGCGGCTTCAAGAACGGGGCCCAGGAGAAGAGCAAGCCTCTCGTAGTCGACGCCGAGGACAAGTTGCGCCTGGCCGCGCAGCAGAATCCCGATGCCGTTGCTTTCGGTTACGTCGCCGGGGAATGGGTCGCGTCGGCTTAAGGCCTGTATCGCGTTAACAGAACGCTTTGAGACGTTGCGCTGCCGCGCGCACGAAAGCTACTCTTGCGACACCGCAACCCCCCAGGGGGCCCTGCCCACCGGGATCGACTTCACGACTTTCAGGTTTGGGACGTCGATCACTGAGACGTCGTTGCTGACGCCATTGGTGGCGAATAGCAGCTTCTGATCCGGCGTGAACGCGAGCTGCCACACCCGCTTGCCCACAAGAAGATAATCTTCGACTTCAAAAGTCTTGGCATTGATCACCGCGACGCGATTGGCCGGCCCAAGCGCGACGAAGGCTTTGCTGCCGTCCTTTGTGACGCGGACACCAACCGGCTGAATATATTCCGGCTGCACGCCAGGAATGGCGAACTCGATTTTCTTGACGATCTTGCGTGTCTCGGTATCGATCACGCTCACCGTCCCGGCGACCTCGGAGCTCACCCATAGATGCTTGCCGTCCGCCGTGAACTCGGCGAAGCGGGGCCGCGACCCGACCAGAACATTGTCGGTGATCTCGTAGCTCTCGGTGTCGATGAAATGGGCCATGTTGGTGGTCTCGGAAGTGACCACCACGATCTTACCGTCCGGGCTGACCCCGACCCCCTCGGGCTCGACACCGACGATGACCTCGGCAAGAACCTTCTTGTCGTTGAGATCGATTACGGTCAGCAGATTGTCGTCCTCATTGGCGACATAGACCGGACTTCCCGAGGGATGCAGATTGAGCAATTCGGGATCGGGTCCGGACGGCAGATCGCCTACGATCTCTCGCGTCGCCACGTCGACCATTTGCACGGTGTTGTCGTCGCTTGCGCACACGAGAAGATGCTTGTCGTCCTTGGTCAGCATGATGCCGCGCGGACGCTGGCCGACGGGAAGCGTCTCCAACACCTCGAAGGTCTTACTGTCGAGCACGGTGATCGAGTTTCCCTTTTCGTTCGAGACGTAGACGGTATAGGCGGCGGCCGGACCGGCGGAGAAAACGAAACCTATCGCAGCGAGAACCGCCAACGCCGCCCGTCTTGAAGTCTCTCTTGTCATCGCCGCTCATCCTCTCCGCTGGCGCTCGCGCCTGAACCGATACATTGCTGCCTTATCATTGGAACTTACATTCGCTCTCGGGCTGATCGATACCGAGCGTATCGAGCTCGCTACGCTCGTGCAGAAAACCTTCTTGCGGCGATGTCGACACCGGCAGTTCAGCGCCGGCGATAATGATGGGTTGCCTGAGCTGGCCGTCCCACGGCCGGAAAGTGACCTTCTGACCCTTAAACGCCGCGAGATCGAACGCATCGCCACGGAGATAAGCGTTGATCCGTCCGAAGTCGCCGGAGCCGATGCGCGAGGCTCCTTCGCCAATCGCACGCACCGCGACCCAGGCTTGATAGTCGAGCGGCAGCATGAAGCGCTTGGCGAAGCGTTGAAACCGATTCTGCATCTGCGTGGCACCCCATTGCTCATGCGCCGGATGCCAGCTCGCGGCCTTAAGGCCTGCGGTGCCGGCCACCGGCCGCGGGTCCCAGGTGCGGTAAGGCAGATAGGGGCCGAAGACTTCCTTCTCGTCGGCCATGACGACGACATCGTAGCTTGGCGCACCTTGGGTCAGCACCGGCATTTGTGTCTGAATCTGCTGGTGCCCGGTATCGGAGCGCCGCGCACCCGGCGTTTCCTCGTATTCACGTTCCTCGACGATGGTGCCGCCGAAACGCTTGGCCGCCCGGCGCAACGCATCGAGATAGGCCAAGTCTTCCGGAAAGACGCCCTTAATGACGAGCCAGCGCGGCCATTTCTTCCAGACCAGATATTGCGCCAGCGCGTCGGCCAGCATGGCGCGGTCGGGCGCCGTGTGTAGCACGTTGGCCCGGCAATCCTTCTGGCGCAAATTCACATCGGTCGCCGAGACGTTGAACAGGAGTACGTCCTGGTCCTTCACGGCATCCGATAGGCGCAACAAGACGTCCGCGGGCGCATCCACCAAGATGAAGCGATGCCCGCTCGCCACGAGCGTCTTGAGCGCCTGCACCGCATCGCCGCCGGGCGGCACGCGCTCTACGTCGAGGGCGAATTTCTGCTTGGTGAAAAGGCCTGTTGTGTTGTTGTCCTTGAGTGCAATCGCCGCCCCGGCCATCCCCAAATCGTCAGGCTCGGTGTTGAGCCGGGAGAGCGGAATGGGTCGCTTCACCTCCTGCTTAAGATAGCCGATCGGTATTGTGGTGATCGCATCGGGGCCTGGCGCCCCCGCCCCGCCCTGACCTTCCGCGGCGAGAGATGGCCGCGGGGCAAGAGCAAGCAGCAAGGCCATTATGACCGGCCAAATTCCAAACCGGACCTTGCGAATATACTGGAAGCGCAACCTCCGAGCCGGTCCCGGCCGGTCATCGCATTTTCGGGCCTGCATCCGGAGTTCCTAGACGCTCTTCACAAATTGCCATTAACAATCACGGCTCTCGCTTCGACTCTATCCGCTCGCCCCAGAGCAAACAGCAACATACTTGGCTGGGCGTGGCAAATCTCATTGCCTGTTGGGCACCTTGGCAGGACTTCCGTTCACGCGTCGGATTGACAAATGGCAGGCCCGCGCGCAGTCTTCCATCCGTGAGAGCCCGTCTGGAGCGGCCGGTAACCGGCCAAATCGGGATCACGAAATGGAGGAAATCATGGGGAGCTGTAAAACGGCCGCCACGTTTGCTGGCGCGCTAATTGTAAGCTTGGCCGGGTTTGGCCCGGCCTGGAGTGGAGCAGAAACCGAGACCGCTGCGACCACCAAGACTAAGGATGCGCCCACCCCGTCCGTATCACAGGAGATGCTGACCGGCGCCGGCAGCCAAGCACAGAACAACCTGCACACGAATCTCAATTACGATCAGACCCGCTTCTACCCCGGCAAGCTGATCAACACATCCAATGTCGCCAAGCTGCGCCCGGCCTGGATCTTCCAGACCGAGGTGAAGGAGTCGCAGGAGACAACGCCGATCGTTGTCGACGGCGTGATGTACGTCACCACCTCCTTCAACCACGTCTATGCCATCAACGCCAAGACCGGCGAAGAATATTGGCACTACAAGCACAAGATGGGTCCGGTCACGACCTATTGCTGCGGTCCCAACAATCGCGGCGTCGCCATATGGAAAGACAAGGTCTATATGGGCACGCTCGATTCGAAGCTCGTCGCTCTCGACGCCAAGACCGGCAGCCTGATTTGGGAGACCCAAATCGCCGAGCCCGAGAAAGGCTATAGCGAGACCATGGCGCCCACGGCGGTCGACGGCAAGATCCTGATCGGCACCAATGGCGGCGAATACGGTATCCGTGGCTTCGTGCGGGCCTATGACGCCGAGACCGGTAAGCAAGTCTGGAACTTCGACACCATCCCCGAGAACTCGGTCGGTGTGTGGGCGACCAAAGACGCGACCGGCAAGGACATGCACCGCGACATCGCGGCCGAGAAGGCAGCGCTCAAGAAGCTGGGCGATCCCTATAAGACCCTCGGCGGCGGCGTGTGGCAGAATCCGGCGGTCGACCTCGGAAGAAAGCAGATCTATTTCGTGGTCGGCAACCCGTCACCGGACCTCGACGGTGCGATCCGTCCCGGCGACAATCTCTATACCGACTCGCTGGTTTCGGTCGATCTCGACACCGGCAAGTACAAGTGCCACTTCCAATACATCGCCCATGACGTATGGGATCTCGATTCCGTCAGCCCGGCGGTCCTGGTCAAAGTCAAGGACAAGGACGGCAAGGAGGTCGATGGTGTGATCCATGCCGGCAAAACCGGTAACGTCTATGTCCACAATCGCGACGATTGCAGCCTGATCCGCTTCTCCGACGCGATGGTCGACCAAACCGGCATGTGGTCCTTGCCTTCACCTGAAGGCACGCCCATGCTGCCCGGCGCCAATGGCGGTGTCGAGTGGTCGGTGATGGCGGTCAACCCCGAGCTTAACCTGACCTATGCCGTCAATCTGCACCAGCCGATGACGTATCACGTCGAAAGCTCGCCCTATCCGGGCGGCAAGCTCTGGCTCGGCGGCGCCTTTAAGGTGATCCCCGGCTCGGAGCAGTTCGGCAACGTGAGCGCCGTCGACTACAACACCGGCAAGATCGCCTGGCAGAAGAAGACGCCGTTGCCCATGATGGGCGGCGCGCTTGCCACTGCCGGCGGGCTCGTGTTCACCGGTGAAGGCGATGGCTGGTTCAGGGCCTATGACGCCAAGACCGGCGATGTGCTGTGGTCGTTCTTCGCGGGCGCGGGCGTCAATGCCCCGCCGGCTGCCTATTCCGTCGATGGTAAGGAATACATTGTCGTCGGTGCGGGCGGTAACGTGCAGATCGACTTCAAGCGCGGTAACAACATCATCGCCTTTACGGTCGACTGATCGTTTCGCCGACTTAATTACGACAAGAGGACGGGGCATTCGTGCCCCGTCCTTTTCTTGACCGAACGTCTAAGACCGACCTGCCAGGAGAATTCAAGAATGCCTTGGAGCGTTTTCAAGTCGCACGCCATATGTTTCGCGGCTGTCCTGCTCATGAGCGGGAACGCGTTTGCAGTTGACGTCGAGGAGAAGGCGAAGCTGTGCGCCACCTGTCACGGCGAACAGGGCATTCCTATCAACAAGCAGACCCCCGTGCTCTGGGGTCAGGACGAAGGCTATGTCTATTTGCAACTGCGCGACTTCAAGAGCGGCGCGCGCAAGAATGCTTTGATGAACCCGATTGCCGCAACGCTGGAGAAGGAGGACATGCAGGCGCTCGCGGCCTATTTCAAGAAAAAGAAATGGCCGAACCTTGAGCAGCCCCCGGCGCCACCCGACGTCGCCAAAAAGGCCGAGTCAGCCGCCCGCTCGATCGGCTGCCGTGGCTGCCATCTGGAGCACTTTCAGGGCGACGGCACCACGGCCCGGCTTGCCGGCCAGTGGCGGGAATACCTGGAAGCGACCATACTCGCTTTCCGCGATGGCTCGCGCGGCAACAACCCGGGCATGTCGGACTTGATGAAGGCTACCCCAAAAGACGACATCCCGGCATTGGCGGAATATCTCTCCGGGCTTCAGATCGACGCCTATCTCGGCCACGGCCGTTAGGGCTTGGCCGCCAAACTGGCGCGGAGCGTTTCAGACGAAGTCAGATCGCTTGCGGTTTTTCCTTGCTTGTCTTTGAGGGCCGGATCGGCGCCACGCGCCAGCAGCGCCTCGACTGCCGCCCGATGGTCCAGTTCGGCCGCGATCATCAAGGCTGTGCGTCCCCGGTCGTCTTGATCGTCGAGCCTCGCTCCGCGATCGACCAGCAAATCGATCACCTTCACGATATCCCTGGTTCCGGCGTCGCTCGAATGCCCGGCCGTCCACATCAGCGCCGTCAGCCCGTGTCCGTAACGCGCGTTGACGTCGACCCCATGATCGAGAAGAAGCTCGGCGACCGGGGGAAATCCTCGCCCCGCCGCATAGACCAGAGCGCCTTTCTCGGTCCCGTCGATATGGTTGAGGTCGGCACCCTTTTCGATCAGGTACTGCACGATCGGCTCGCTGCCCAGATAGGCGGCGGCAGCCACCGGCATGACCCCGCTGCGGCCGGGCAAGTTCACGTTCGCTCCCCGCTCGACCAGGATGCGAACGATGTCCTCCCGTCCGTTCTCGGCCGCCATGAACAGCGCCGTCGAGCCGTCGAGACTGCGTGCATCGATCAAGGCGTCCTTGTCGAGGAACAACGTGACGATCTCGGTCTGACCCTGTGCCGCGGCATGTGTGAGGGGCTGCCTGCCCAAGCCATCACGCGTGCCGAGCGAAGCGCCCTTTTCGAGAAGGCGCTCGGCCAAGGCGACACAGCCGAGGCGCGCGGCATCGGTCAGGGTCCTGTTGATCTGGTTTGAGTCGGCATAGGACTCGATCTGCGCATATTTCTGCTCCAGTTCGAGACACGGCCTTCTATTGGCGTGCGCGTCCGGCAAGAGAACGGCAAGACACACAACTGTCGCGGCAACGCGCAAAAAGAACCTTGTCATAGCCGGACTCTTTTAGTGGCATCTTTCGCGGGCGTCGAGCCCCGACGCGAGGCGGCAGCCCGCAAGGATCAGGACTCCGTTGCGATGCGGCCTTGTGCTTGCCGCCAAGCCTGCATACCGCCATGAATATGGCGCGAGTCGATCAGCCCCGCCGCTTGCGCCGCCTGCACCGCCATCGCCGAGCGTTCGCCGAAAGCGCAATAGAACACGAGTCGCTTCCCGGTCGCCTTGGCCAATTGCTGTAACAGGCCATCCCCTCTCAGACTTCCCTCCAGGTCCGGATAGGGGACATGCAGAGAACCGGGAATGACCCCGTGTTTGCGTCGCTCCTGGTCCTCCCTGAGATCGATCAAGGCAACGTCAGGCTGATCGAGCAGGCCCTTGGCCTCTTCGGCGCTGATCGCCCAGCCTTTGTTTGCAACGGTCTGCTGGGCGAGCCCGATGCGCATATTTGCGGGAACGGCGACATCCATCATTTTGGGGTTGGGCAGATGGAGATTGTTCATCAGCTCTACATAGTCGTCGACCGAATTGACCTGAAGCCGCGGATTGAAAGCCTTTTCCTCGCCGATGGTCGAGACGGTGTCGCCCTTGTAGTCGTGCGCCGGATAGACCAGCGTTTCGTCGGCAAGCCTGAGCAGGCGTCCGAACAACGACTCGTATTGCTCCCGCGGATCGCCATTCTGGAAATCGGTGCGCCCGGTTCCCCTGATCAGTAGCGTGTCGCCGGTGAACACCCGGTCAGGCATCAGATAGCTGTAAGAGTCGTCGGTATGACCGGGCGTGTAGAGGGCCTCGAGACTCAACCCTTCGATACCGACCCGGTCGCCGTCGCTCACCCTGATCGACACGACATCGGCCTTGGTTTGCTCCCCCATCACGGTGATGCATTGCGTGCGCTCGCGCAGCGCTTCGAGGCCGGTAATGTGATCGGCATGCAGATGCGTGTCGATCGCCTTCACCAATCTCAGATCGAGCTCGTTCAGAAGCTGAATGTAGCGATCGACCCGATCGAGCACCGGATCGATGATCAGGGCCTCGCCCCCATGGCGGCTGGCCAGAACATAGGTGTACGTGCTCGATGTCGTGTCGAACAATTGCCGGAAGATCATGACCCTCCCCAAGCTGGCTTCAACCGCGAGGTATCCTGCCATTGGGATTTAAGTGCGCCGTTAGCGTCTATCAACTGGAGCGGCCCATGGACGCAGGCGGGGCAAAACAGGATATAGTCCGCCCCGGGGAGAGCCATGAAATCCACCGGCAAAACCAAGGACGGAACGGCCCAAACGGCGCTCGTGATCTGCGCGATCGTCCTGATCGCGATCTCGCTCTATCTTGCGCGCTCGGTGTTCGCTCCCCTCGCCTTCGCTTTGTTTATCCTGGCCATCGTCTGGCCGCTTCAAGAGACGCTTGAGAAGCGCATGCCGAAGGGGCTGGCGCTGTTCGTGACGCTTGGTATTACCGCCGTCGTCGCCTTGATTTTCGCCTCGCTGATCGCATGGGCGCTCAGCGCCATTGCCGACTGGCTGTTAAGCAATGTGGATCGCTTTCAAGCGGTTTACACGCAGGCAACGAACTGGCTGGAAGAGCGGGGAATCTTCGTTGCAGGCATTCTTGCCGAACGATTCGACGTCGGCTGGCTGCTTCGGCTGTTCCAGGATGTTGCCAAACGGCTCAATCAACTCGCGGGCTTTGCCATCCTTGCCTTGGTATTCCTGATGATGGCATTGCTCGAAGTCGATCAAATCAGGCAAAAGCTCGTCGACCTCGACCAACCGAAGCTCATCCGCGCCGCCGCAGAGGTGGCCGCCAAGTTCCGCCGCTATATGCTCGTTCGCACCCAGCTCAGCCTGCTCACGGGCCTCACGATCTGGCTGTTCGCGCTGATCGCCGGGCTCGAACCCGCCGCCGCCTGGGGACTGCTTGGCTTCGCGCTCAACTATATTCCGTTCATCGGCCCGTTTGTGGCCACGCTGCTTCCGGCGTTGTTTGCGATTGCGCAACTCGACACCTGGCAGGCAGTCATTCTTGTCTTCGCCGGGCTGACCGCCATCCAGTTCATCATCGGCAACTATCTTGAGCCGCTTGCCGCGGGCGCGGCGCTGTCGATCTCGCCGCTTGCCGTCATTTTCGCCGTGTTCTTCGGCACTTTGCTGTGGGGCATGCCTGGCGCGCTGATCGGCGTGCCGGTCATGCTCGCGATAATAGCCATCTGCGCCGAATTTCCATCGAGCCGCTGGGCGGCGACCCTGCTTTCCGGTTCGCCTGCCAACAACGGCAAGAAAAAATCCTGAGACCGGACTCATGACCAGCGGCCGCAAGAAAAACACCGCAAGCAAGGCGCGCGACGTCCCCCGCCTGTTCATCGATCCGCGCCGCGGCGACATCGAGGACGACGCGTCGAGTACGAAAAGCCGCTCGATGCTGTCGCTCGCCGGCAGCATGCTCGCCGAGATCAGTCTGCCCAAGCTGATTGTGGCCTGGACCTTATTGCTGGTGGTTCCGGGGCTTCTGCTCGGGCTTGCTCCAATCGTTTTCACCGAGTGGCTCGCGGTCGTCACCGACAAGCTCGCCTCGTTCGCCCTTGGCGTTTGGTCGTTCCTGGTCATCGCCGGTTTGATCGCGCTTGGATGGTTCGGGTGGCGGTCGTTTTTCCGCCTGGCGGAAAAGAATTTCTGGGCGTTGAACTCGATCGTGGTCGAGCCGAGCTATGCCACTTTTCGCGAGGCCTTCCGGCAGTTGGCCGAGCGGTTCCTCGCCCGCGATGCAAGCGATGCAAAACGGGCGAGGCTGCGCGCGACCGCCGCCGCTATTGCCGGTCTTATCGTTTGCGGGCTTGCCCTCCTTGTCCTTTGGCTTGTTTGGCCGCACGCCCACCTTTTCGGCAGTCTCTCGGAAATCGGTTCCTGGAAGAAGGTTGCGGTCGTGGCGCTCGCCAACAGCGTCGTTGCCATCTCCGCCTATCTCGCCGTTGCCGCGCTGATCTGGGGCTTCGCCGACGCCGCCCTGCCCCAGCCGCGTACGCTCAAGCGTTTCGATAACAAGCCGGCTAGAGCCCGCACCTGGCGCGTCGCCCACCTGTCCGACATCCATGTCGTCGGCGAGCGCTACGGGCGCCGCATCGAAAGCGGACGATCCGGCCCGAGCGGCAATGAGAAACTCAAACGTGCCTTCCAACGGCTCGAAGAGCTCGACGCAAAGGACCCGCTCGACTTCGTTCTCATCACCGGCGACATGACCGATGCCGGTATTTCCAGCGAATGGGCCGAGGTTTTGGACCTGCTCGCGTCTCATCCTTCGCTTGCCAAACGCGTCCTGATGCTGCCCGGCAATCACGATCTCAACATCGTCGACCGCGCCAATCCGGCGCGCCTGGATCTGCCCACAAGTCCGAACCGCCCTTTGCGCTGCTTGCGAACGCTTTCGGCCATGAACGAAGTTCACGGAACGCGCGTTCGCGTGTTCGATCGTGCCGAGGACCGCCTTGGCGGGACGCTGGCGGAGTTCCTCGAGCCTCACCGCGCCGCCATGGTGCGTTTCGCCGATAGTGCGAGGTTCAGTTTCTCAAATGAGATCCCGGAGCTCTGGGCAAACGCCTTCCCCTTGTTCGTACCGCCTAAGGACAAGACCGGTCTCGGTGTCGTCCTGTTCAATTCCAATGCCGACACGCATTTCTCGTTCACGAACGCGCTCGGCATGGTTTCAGCCGGGCAGATGCACGCTTTCGACATCGTCCGCGCCGAGTACCCGCGCGCGTCATGGCTTGTCGCCTTGCATCATCATCTGATGGAGTATCCCTGGGCCGCCAAGGCTCTGTCGATGCGGATCGGGACGGCGCTGATCAACGGCAATTGGTTCGTGCGCCAGCTGATGCCGCTGGCCGGCCGCGCCGTCCTGATGCACGGTCACCGCCATGTCGACTGGATCGGCCATTGTGCCGGTTTGCCGATCGTATCGGCCCCGTCGCCGGTGATGGAGGCGACTGACGACAAGGACAGCCATTTCTATATTCATACGCTTGCGATCGATGCCGAAGGCACGCTCCATTTGCTTAAGCCAGAGCGCATCACGATCCCCGGCCAGCGACCGTTGAGCCCCAAACGCCGGCCGCGTGCGTGAGCCGGGTTGACAGGGCCGCATTTCCGCCCTTGAGAGAGGCGAACAACTGCGGATTGCGGCTTGCCCGCAGTCAGCCCCTTGGTGCGAAAGCAATGCGCGATACCGTTTCCGAGACCGTCATTTCGATTCCGCCCGAATGGGCGCCGCAAAGGGCGATCTGGACCGCCTGGCCCGCCAACGCCGATGAGTGGCATGGCGATCTTGCGAGTCCACGGCGCGACGTGGCCGCGCTGATCCGCGCGCTTGCCCCGTCCAATCGCGTCCGGCTCTTGGTTGCCGGTGATGAGGCCGAGAAATCGGCGCACGCGGCGCTGGACGGCATGGCTGAGCTCATTCCCGCGCACTACGGCGATATCTGGCTCCGCGACACCGGCCCGATCTTCGCCCGAACGGAAAGCGAAACGATAGCGCTCAGGTTCCGGACCAATGGCTGGGGCGGCAAGTTCGACATGCCCGGCGATGCCACGGTCGGAGACGACGTTGCGCGGCTCGCCGACACGCCAATCCGGAAGTTCGATTTTGTGCTGGAAGGCGGCGCAATCGAGCACGACGGCAACGGCACAATCCTCACCACGCGGGAGACTTTGCTCAACGCCAACCGCAACGGCTGGACGGAAGCGCAAGCGGAAGCCGCGCTCGGCGATGCGCTTGGCGCAAAAAAGATCGTCTGGCTCGACCGGGGCTTGCGCAACGACCATACCGACGGACATGTCGACGTGGTTGCACGCTTCATCGGCCCGCGCCGTATCGTCTGCCAGACTCCTTTCGGCGCCGACGATGCCAACACCGATGTGCTGGCAGAGGTGGCGCAGACGCTTGGAAACGCGACCGACGCTTCAGGACAACCCTTCGAGATGATCCAAATTCCAAGCCCGGGCCTGGTGGTGGATACGCTTGGTAATGCTCTGCCGGCCTCGCATTTGAACTTTGTCATCGCCAACGGCGTCGTCGCCGTGCCGGTCTACGGCACGGCCTCGGCCGAAGACGCGGTTGCAGCTCTTCAAGCGATGTTTCCGGAGCGCAAAGTGCTGGGCCTCCCCTCTCTCAGTCTTCTCGGTTCAGGGCCGGCCGGGGGCGGATCGTTTCATTGCATCACGCAGCAGGAGCCGGCCTGATGGCGACGCGCACGATCACTGTCGCGGCCATTCAAGCCGCCTTCGGCCACGACATAAACGCCAATATCGCCAAGGTGGAGCATCTGGTCCGTGACGCCGCGCGGCAAGGCGCGCACGTGATCCTGCCGCCTGAGCTGTTCCAAGGCATCTATTTCCCGACGAGGCAGGACCCGAAATGGTTCGCCACCGCCTACCCCGTCACCGAGCACCCTTGCGTTCTCGCGCTCACCGAACTGGCTAAGGAGCTCGAAATCGTCATCCCGATATCTTTCTTCGAGAAAGACGGCCAACGCTACTTTAATAGTGTCGCGGTCGCCGATACCGGCGGCGCGATCCTCGGGGTCTACCGCAAGAGCCACATTCCCGACGGGCCCGGCTATATGGAGAAATACTATTTTCGTCCCGGCGATACCGGCTTCAAAGCGTGGAAGACTGGGGCCGGCTCGATCGGTGTCGGCATTTGCTGGGATCAGTGGTACCCCGAAGCCGCGCGCGCTTTGGTCCTCGAAGGGGCCGAAATCCTGTTCTACCCCACGGCGATCGGCTCGGAGCCGCAAGAGCCCACTCTCGATACCCATCTTCAATGGCAGCGCGCCATGCAAGGTCATGCGGTCGCCAACGCCGTGCCCATCGTTGCCGCCAACCGGATTGGTGTCGAGGAGAACGACGGCGCATCCCAAAGCTATTACGGCCACTCCTTCATCGCCGACCATAAAGGCGAGTTGGTCGCGCGCTTCGGTCCCAATGACGAAGGCGTGCTGGTGCACAGCTTCGATCTCGATGAGATTGCGAACTACCGCGCCGATTGGGGCTTCTTCCGCGATCGCCGCACCGACCTCTATACTAAGAGCGCCCGGTGATCGCTCAGCGACGCATGGTAGACCGCTCGATCGATCCCGATTTTTTTGACCTTCTCACCGGCAGCTTTGCCCGGCTGGCGGGAACGCCGCTCGTCCGGCCGGACCAGGACGCAAATTGGCTTTATCGCGACGCGCCGTTCGTGGTTCTGGCGCATGGCACCGATCCCGATCCGATCTTCATTTATGCCAATAAGGCGGCGCAGGCCTGCTTCGGATATTCCTGGGAGGAGTTCCTCACATTGCCATCGCGGCTTTCGGCCGAGCCCCTGGAGCAGGCCGAACGGCAGACTTTGTTGGACAAGGTCACCCGTGACGGCTTCCTGTCGGGCTATCGCGGCGTGCGCGTTGCCAAGTCGGGCCGGCGCTTTATCATCGAGGACGGGATCGTCTGGGAATTGATCGACCGGGCTGGAAACCGCCACGGCCAAGCCGCGACGTTCGGCTCGTGGCGGGACGTTTGAGGGTGGGCTACTTCAGCGGCACGTTGGATCGCATTTTGGAGCTGGCATGACGGGGCAAGAGCCGCTGATCTTCATCGTCTCGGGCGAGGCGTCCGGCGACAATCTCGCCGGTAAGCTGATGGCGGCCCTCAAGCGCAAGACCGGCGGCCATATCCGGTTTGCCGGTGTGGGCGGGCCGCAAAGCGAGAAACAAGGACTGACAAGCCTGTTTCCCGTAAGCGACCTCTCCCTGATGGGGCTCGCCGAGGTGCTGCCGCATCTGCCGCGCCTTGTCCGCCGCCTCAATGAAACGAGCGCGGCTGTCAGGCGGCTCAAGCCTGCGGCGGTCGTAACCGTCGATACACCGGGATTTAACCTCAGGCTCGCCCGCCGTCTGCGCGGCTCAGGGGTCCCGGTCATACATTACGTGGCCCCTCAGCTTTGGGCATGGGCGCCCTCTCGCGCCCGCAGGCTCAACGAGTATGTCGATCACATCATGGCGCTTCTGCCCTTCGAGGTCCCCTTCTTCGAGGAATTCGGCATCGATTGCACCTATGTCGGCCATCCCGCCATCGATGGGGGCGTGGAACACGGCGACGGACCGGCTTTTCGCTCGCGCCACGGATTGCCTGCCGACGCGCCTGTCCTTTGCGTCCTGCCGGGCAGCCGTGGCGGCGAGGTGCGCCGCTTGGTTCCGGTCTTCGGTCAGGCCCTGCGCCGCCTGAAGGAAAAATATCCCGACCTTCACGTCGTGATTCCGGCGGTCGAGTCTGTCGCCCAGCTCGTAAAGGACATGACGCAGGATTGGCCTTCTACTCTGATCGTCGATGCGTCTGAACGTCTCGATGTCTTCGCCGCCGCCGATGCCGCCATGGCGAAATCCGGCACCGTCACGCTTGAGCTTGCGCTTGCCGATGTTCCAATGGTGGTGGCTTACCGCGTCAGTCCGATTACGGCCTTTCTCGTGCGCCGCATGGGGGTCAGCGTCTCGCATGCTTCGCTGGTCAACCTGCTTGCGGGACGCGAAGTGGTGCCCGAACGCATCCAGGAGGATTGCACGCCGGAGAAACTGGCTGCGTCCGTCGATGAGATTCTCGGCTCGGAATCGGTTCGGGCTTCGCAGCAGCAAGCCTTCAAGGAAATAACTCTGGCGCTTGGCGACCCCACGCCCAGCCCAAGCGAACGCGCGGCCAAGGTGGTTCTCGATATTATAGAAGGGCCAGCCGCGAGCCGCGCTCTTGACTAAGAGCCGACGCCCCCGCCTGCCGGTTTAGCGGGCCGGCTCAGCACCTTTTGCAGGTGCCCCTCGATACTGTCATTGATCAGGCCGGCGACGCGGAGCGCCTCGCAGCCGGCGCGGCCATCGACCAAAGGCTTGGCACCGGTGAGGATACAGTCGAGGAACGCGTCGATTTCGTTGGCAAGACTGTCCTGCTTCTCGATCTCAAGAGTCTCGGTGGAGATGGCCCGCAATCCCTCCACCATGGGATCGCCGCGCAAGCGATAGCCGAAGATGCGCCCCTCACCGAGATCGCAGTTCAAATATTGGCTGCGAGCGAAGACGCGCATGCGCCGCTCGGTCTTATAGCTGACCCGGCTCGCGGTCACGTTGGCCACGCAACCCGATTCGAACGTGATGCGCGCATTGGCAAGGTCGCTGCTCTTGCCAAGCACCGGCGTCCCCACGGCATCGACTTGCGCGACTCGAGACTCGGCCAGACCGATGATCATATCGATGTCATGGATCATCAGGTCGAGGACAACATCGACCTCGACCCCGCGCTTCTTCCAGGGGGCGATGCGGTAGCTCTCAAAATAGAGCGGGTCGGAAATTTTCTCGGCCAGGGTGCGATAAGCACTCGAAAAGCGCTCGATATGGCCGACCTGGAGCACCGTCCCTTTCGCCTCAGACAGATCGACCAGCTTGTTCCCGGTCTCAATGCTGTCGGTCAAAGGCTTCTCCACGAGAACGTGAACCCCGGCCTCGATCGCCTCGCGGGCAACCTCGTAATGAAGCGGCGTGGGCACGGCGATGCTTGCGGCATCGATCTTGTCGAGAATGCTGCGATAGTCGGAAACTGGCTCCGCGCCGAACTCGGCGGCAACGGCGCGCGCGCGCTCGGCGTCGGTATCGACGACAGCGACCAGCTTGGCCCGCTCGTTGCGGGAATAATGGTTGGCATGAAAGCGGCCAAAATGGCCAGAGCCGATAACGGCGGTACGGACGGGATCTGCCATGACGCTACCCGTGCGGAGTTCGCGCCGGCGTAGCCACTGCCGTTTTTCCGGATCGAAGCATCCTGACTTGTCTACTCGGCGGCATGGGCAATGCCCGCCTTGGACGAGCCGAGCGCCAGACGGACGGTGTCGACGATCAGAGCTTGCGCCTCGGCGCTGAGATAAGGATGCATGGGAAGGCTGATCACGCGTTTGGCCAAGAACTCAGCCTGAGGAACGCCGGCCGGTGCGGTTGGAAGCTGCCGGTAAGGCGGCAGGGAATTCAGCGAGGCCGTATAGTGAATCGCGGTGGGAACGCTCGCCTCGCGGCAGACCTTGGCGATCTCGTCGCGCCGGTCGGTGACGATGGTGTATTGCGCCCAGACCGAGGTCGCTCCCGGCATCAGCTCAGGCACTTTAACAACGGACGCCAGCGCCTCGTTATAGCGATCGGCCACATCCTGCCGCGCACGGATCTCATCCGGAAACAGACGAAGTTTCTCAAGCAGGATCGCGGCCTGGATCGAATCGAGGCGGCTGTTCAGCCCGACATGTTCGGTATCAGGCCGGTCGGGACCTTTGCCGTGATTGCGCAGCGCCAAGAGCCGCGCGGCACGGGAATCGTCGTCGGTGAAGACGGCACCGCCGTCGCCATACCCGCCAAGGGGCTTGGCCGGATAGAAGCTGGTCGCGGTGAAGGGAGCGAGGGTGCCCACTTTCTGCCCGTTAAGGCTGGCACCGAAGCTCTGGGCTGCATCGGCGATCACCAGAAGATCGTGAGCCTCGGCGACTCTATTAATTGCGGGATAGTCCGCAGGCTGGCCGTAGAGATCGACGGCGATGACGCATCGGGGGTTTAGCCCGCGCCGCTTCGCCTCGCCGATTGCCGCCTCAAGACTTTCGGCATCGAGATTGAAACTATCGGGATGCACATCCACGAACACCGGCGTGGCACCGGCAAGAATCGGGACTTCAACGGTCGCGACGAAGGTGAAGGCCGGCACGAACACGGCATCGCCCGCGCCGATGCCTTCGGCCATCAGGGCCAGCAACAAGGCATCGGTGCCATTGGCGCAAGTGATGCAGTGCCGCGCGCCACAGAAGGCGGCAAGCTCGCGTTCAAGCTCGACAACTTCGGGTCCCAGGATGTACTGGCCATGCTCGAGCACCGCGGAGATCGCTTTCTCGACGCGGTCACCCAATCGCTCCCGCTGCGCGGCGAGATCGATGAAGGCGGGAATCGCTTGCTTACGGTCTTTACTCATGCAATCTCCACCGAGCCTCCTTGGCGCATTGTATCAGCAGACGGGGTCGAATCGGGCACAGAGGTTTCAGGCGCCACGCCTCGAACAATCCAGGTTTTCAAGGATTTCCCTCAGGCTTCCAGCCGACCCCGCCGCCGATTACCATAGCAGGACCCTAGTTTCAAACGCTGCGACGGACCGCCACCATCACCCCACACTTTCCGGCCAGGAGGGCCTGATGCGCAAGCTGCGGCGAATGTCCCCCTCCCTGCTCAAGCGCTCATAGCTCATGCTGCTTGGGTCCGAACGCCTCCTTGCCTCGCCGCGCCTCAACGGGCTGCGCGTCGGCGTGGTCGCCAATCCCGCCTCGATCGACCGCACCTTCCGGCACATCGTTGACGGGCTCGCTTCCGCCCGGGACTTCAAGCTCACGGCAATTTTCGGTCCCCAGCATGGCTTTCGCTCCGACCTCCAGGACAACATGGTCGAGACGCCCCATGCCGAGGATGCCGCGCGCAACGTGCCGGTCTTCTCGCTCTATAGCGAGACGCGCGAGCCGACCCCTGAAATGTTCGACCTGATCGATGTGCTGGTCATCGACATCCAGGATGTGGGCGCGCGCATCTATACCTTCATCTACACCATGGCCAATTGCCTGCGTGCCGCGGCGCGTAAAGGTCTTCCCGTGATCGTCTGCGACCGGCCCAACCCGATCGGAGGCGAAGCCCTTGAGGGACCTATGCTCGAAGCGGGTTATGACTCCTTCGTGGGACAATTCCCCATCCCGATGCGGCACGGCATGACCATCGGCGAGCTTGCCCGTCTGTTCAACGAGCACCACGGTATCGGTGCCGAGCTCGAGATCATCGCCATGGAGGGATGGTCGCGCGGCATGTATTGGGACGAGACCGGGCTCCCTTGGGTGATGCCCTCACCCAATATGCCGACTCTTGACACCGCCATCGTCTATCCGGGAACGGTGCTGTTTGAAGGGACCATGCTGTCCGAAGGACGGGGAACCACCCGCCCCTTTGAGCTGATCGGGGCGCCTTGGCTCGATGGCGAGCGGCTCGCAGCGCGCCTGAACGCGAGCGGCCTTAAGGGCGTCCATTTCAGGCCTGCGATTTTTGAGCCGACTTTCCAGAAGCACGCCAAGGAGACCTGCGGCGGTTGTCAGATTCACGTCACCGACCGGCAGGCGTTCGAACCGGTGAAGGTTGGCGTGGCGCTGATGCGCGAGTGCTACGGCCAAGCGCCCGACAAGTTCGCGTGGCGCGACCCGCCTTACGAATATGAGCATGACAAGATGCCGATCGATATTCTCGCCGGATCGCCGGCGTTGAGGCAGCAAATCGAGAGTCAGGCGCCGCTTGCGGACATCGTCGGGAGCTGGGACGCAGGCGAAGCCGAGTTTGTGGCAATCCGCGAGACCTATCTGCTGTACTGAACCAGATCCCGGCGCGCCGCTTCTAGTCGTTCTCGACGCGGGCGAGCACGCCCTGCCCGTTGTCGTTCAAATTCCCGATTGTCACTTGGCTTGCCTTTCGGTCGGGCCCGATCTGGAACGTCACCGCCGAGGGGACATCGGGCGTCTCAGCGTCGGGAAAATAGACAAATAGGTCCCGGTCGAAATGCGTCAGCGGATAGGATTTAGCTCCGCGCGGCCCGAGCTTCAGCGTAAGGGTGCTGTCCCCCGCCGCGACGGTAGCCGAGCCCAGATAATCGTTCTGGTAAGTGCCAGCATAGGCTGTAAGCGGCAATGCCGGCGATGAGGAGGCAGGCGGCGTGCCGTAGGTTGACTTGGCAGCCTCGACCGCCGGCTCGATGATGGATGCATAGATGGCATTCCAGGGCGTGACCCAGTCCCGTGTTACCTCACCGGTGAAGACGAGGTCGAATAAAGAATCGGCAAGGGCGTCGGGCACGCCGGTGGGAAATGCGTTGGAAAGCACCACAATGCCGAGTTGCTCGGAGGGCAGCAGGTTTGCCACGGTGCGCGCACCCTGACTGAACGCGCCGGAATGTCCCCAGACCGTGCCATACTGGCCGTAATTGACGTTCCAGCCCAACCCATAGAATGACGGCGCTCCGGTGATCGCGTGCTCACCACGCTCCATCAGCGGGACATGCGTCTCGGCGAGAGCCTCCTCCTTGATCAGCTGCTTTCCCTTGAATTTTCCGTTGGCGAGCTGAAGCCGCACCCAATCGGCAAGATCACGTACGTTCGAACTCACGCCGCCCGCCGGAGATTGCGGATCTGGATTGCGTGTCACGAGAGCCGTCCACTTACCGTCAACGCGAACATGCAGTGACGCCCGATTTGTGTGCTTCACGAAATCCGCATAGCGCGAACTGGTCGAGGCCATGCCAAGCGGCTTGTAGAGTTTCTCCTGGGCCACGTCCTCCCAGGCCAACCCTGTGGGCCGGGCGGCGGCAACCGCCCCTTCTGTTAGGCCAAAATTGCTGTAGGCGTAACCTGCACGGAAGCTACTTGTCGGTTTAAGATAGCGCAATTGATGCAGAATCTCGTCGCGTGAGAATCCGAGACCCTCAAGATCGTTTCCGGCATTTCCCGAAAGGCCGCTCCGGTGAGAAAATAGATCCCGGACGGTCACCTGTTCTGTCGGATAAGCATCGTGCAGTTGGAACGCGGGATCGAGATCGGCGATACGCGAGTCCCAGCGAACAGTGCCATCGCTGACAAGCGCTGCCACGATTGTGGACGAGATCGGCTTGGATAGGGAGGCAAGCTGAAACACCGTATCGGCATCGACGCCACCCGGCTTTCCCTCCTCTCGGCGCCCGAACCCACCTAAGTAAATGACCTCATCCTTGTAGACCACGGCGATGGCGAGACCCGGGACGCCGCCACTCGCGACGGCATGTCTCGCAAGTTCCTCCAGCTTGGGGAGCGCGACCTCGACCTTTTCTTTCGTCAGGCTCTCGGCCACTGCACTCGAATAGGCTAACGATGCGGCAAGAGTGGCCGCGAGGGCGATCGCCGTCACGTTCGGTTTTAAAAGGCGCGCAGCGTCCCTTTGGTCTGCTTCTAGCATCAAGTTCCCCCGTTGGAAGCTGGATCCCTATAGCGTACTTATGGGCTCGAGCCCAAGGCTGAGCGCACACGTCACTTCTCAAGCTGGGACAGCATCGGACAGCCAAGCGTCTTTTGCAGCGCCTCGGTTAAGTCCTGCTCGGCATCGGCCTTGACGTAGAGGCCGCCATTCGACTCGGCGAGGCACTTTGCGTCGAGGATGCTTTGCTCTCCGGTCCAGGAGAAGTCCTTCATGCGAAAGGCGATGACGTGGACAGTGAGATGCGCGGCATCCCCGTGGAGTTCCTTGCCTAAGCTACAGGGCGATCCGCCGCAGGTTTCCTCGCCGTCGGTCAGCACCACGATCAAGCCCGGCTTGTGCTGGTAGTCGAGCACGTCGGCTGCATCTGCGACGGCCTCCGTCAGGGGAGTCTTCCCGGCCGGCGTCAGCGCGTTCACCTGCTGCATGATAACTCCAGCGGCATCGGCCTCCGGCTTTAGCGCCAGTTCAACGTTGCATTGCTGATAGGGCCCCGGACCATAGACAATGAGTCCGACTTTGCGGAAGCGGGTGATGGCGGGCAGCACCCTGGCGAGCGCCGCGCGCACCTCTTCGATGCGGGGCTTGGTCGTGGCGATGCCTTGATTGAGGTTACCGGCCATGGAGCCCGAGGCGTCGAACACCAGCATGGCATCTTCAGTGCAAGGGTTTTTCTCTCCCTCTTCTGCGGCGCGCGCTGGACCGCCGGCCATGAAGGCCGCGAGCGCGACGGCAAGGATTGGTGCTCTAAGAAGGGCGAAAGCCATGGGTTCACTCCGGCGGCTCGATCGACTCTAGCGCAAAAACCCAGCGAACGCTCTAGCTCTCTGACGTCAAGCGCTTGTAACGCGGGGAGTGAGGGACTAGCTTCCAAGCCAATCGAGGAGCAGATCTTGCTAAGTCCTGCTATTCGCGTTCTCCGTTCCATCTGGCGCGGCTCCGGCAGCGAGCAAGGAGAGCGCGCCATCCCCGAAGAGACGGCGATCGCCTTTACCTACAATACCGCCTCTTACGCGGTCATGATGGCGACGCCGCGGGACCTGGAGGATTTCGCCGTAGGCTTCAGCCTGACCGAAGGCGTGATTTCCTCCATCGACGCGATCGACAGTATCGACATTGTCGAGGAGGCCATAGGTGTGGAGCTGCGCATCTGGCTGAAGGCGCCGGACGCTGCGGAATTCCTAGGCCGGCGAAGAAAGATCGCGGGGCCCACGGGCTGCGGGCTGTGCGGCGTGGAGAGCCTAACCGAAGCGATGCGGCCTCCGCCGGAGGTCGGCGAAGGCCGCGTCTTCACGCCGGATCAGATCATGGAAGCAGTCAATGCTCTCCTCCCTTTGCAGGTTTTGAACCACGAGACACGGGCGGTCCACGCCGCCGGGTTCTGGCAGCCGGAGCGCGGTCTGGTCGCGCTGCGGGAGGACGTCGGACGCCACAATGCGCTCGACAAGCTGGCAGGCGCGCTGGCCCGCGACGGGGCCTCGGCGCGCGACGGGCTCGTCGTCTTGACCAGCCGCGTGTCGGTTGAAATGGTTCAGAAATCCGCGGCAATCGCGGCGCCTGTCGTGGTCGCGGTATCGGCTCCGACCGCCTTGGCGGTGCGCATGGCCGAGTCTTGCGGCATGACGCTCGCGGCCATCGCGCGAAAGGATGGGTTCGAGGTTTTCACCCATCCCCACCGGATCAAGGGAAAACTTGCCACGCATGTCGCCTAAGAGCGGTAGTGACCCGCGCGCCGCCACAATCCGATGTTAGCGATGTGCCAGAAGCCCGGTGATTCCTCTGGAGGAACGTTCATGAAAACTTTTCTCAAGGCGCTTTGTCTCGCCCTCGTTGCCGCCTTGACCTTGTTTGCACAGCCGCATCAGGGCGAAGCGGCATCGGCCGCCAAGCTCGAGAGGGAAGCCAATAACACCCTGCACAGCTTCGTCGGCCAGGTTGCGGGCGCGCGCGAGCTGGCTAACAAGGCGGCCGGCATCTTGGTATTTCCCTCCGTGGTCAAGGCCGGTTTCGGCGTTGGCGGCGAGTATGGCGAGGGTATCCTGCTCGACCAGAAAAGAGTCCAGGGCTATTACAATCTGGTCTCGGCCTCGTTCGGGTTTCAGCTCGGCGTGCAGGAGCGGTCGATCATCATCATGTTCATGACCCAGGACGCGCTCGATGGGTTCCGGCGCCGGGCCGGCTGGAAGATCGGCGTCGACGGCTCGGTGACAATCATTACCGTGGGTGTCGGCGGATCGATCGACTCGGAGAAGGTCGTGAGCCCGGTGATCGGCTTCGTGCTGGATCCAAAAGGCCTGATGTACAATCTGACCCTTGAGGGCACCAAGATCAGCCGCATCAATCCTTGAGGCCGGTTTTGTTTATTTGGGATTCACCTGGATCCGGGTGAGCGTCACCCCGACGCTGCCGAGAATAGTTGGCACCCCGACCCAATAAGGCACATAGAGATCGGTCTCGGGCAAACGCACGAGCCAGGCTTCTATCCGGTCGGTTCCCGACAAGTACTTGATGACCGGATTGTCGCGCTTGTGCCCGCTTACCGGCACGAACTTGACGGCGCAAACTTCAACCGAGCCTGAAAGGGTGCGCGGGGCATCTTTGGGGAGAGCCTCGATACGCTTCGGCGCGAACGCAAGATCGTATCTGAGCCGCCCGTCGAAAGTCTGAACAGTGTGATCGCAAACGGAATCGCCGTTTTGCGTGTGTAGGAACGCCGCACTCAAAGGATCGAGCACGTCTTCGAGCTGCTTTCGGGTCACAGGCACGCGCTTCCGGCCCGGCTTCTTTAGCGGAACGATCGTGACATCGGCGACATCGCCGTTTTCGAAGCGGATGCGGCGCTGCTCTTTCTTATCGCCGCCTTCGTAGCTGACGACGAAATTCACCGATTCCGGTCCGAGCTTCTGAAGCCGGCCCCTGCTCTCGACTGTGCCTGACGATTTGTAGGTCCGGCCGAGGAAAATAGAAAAACGGCCATCGCCCTGCATCCGATAGGACGGCCCGTCAAAACGCGCCTTAAGCCGAACCTCGCCCAGACTAAAGGCAGCGAGAGAGACATCGTAGGTCGCCACGACCTTGACTTGCGCCGGTGACGCCTCGACGGCGGCGGAATCCCCCGCCAGACCAGAAAAAAGAAGTAGGACTCCGGTCAGCGCAACGCCAAGCCTGTTCACAGTCACTCCCTCACATTACCGTCCGCCACACCGCTTGCGGGACCGGACCCCGCGGGTCGTGCCTCAGCCGCGCATGTTATCGGAAACGGCCCGATCATGCATCGCCGAGTGGATGGGGCCAAGACGACCCCAATTAAGGGCTGAATGCGCCGATTTGTCGAACGCCGGCAAAGGATCCTTTAGCGCATTTCTGAGCGATCTGCGGGACGGAACGCCATTCCTGGCCGGATTTAAAAAACTGTCAGGTTCCTTCACTACGCTCGCGACATGAGCCATGGCGTTGCCAGAAACATCCTGTTTGTGATCCTCGCGATCAGCGTAGGCTTTGCTCTCGGCGCGGCCACCAAATTCGGTTTCGGATACGAGCTTGCTGCAGAGACGTCCCGGCCAGAGGCGCTGGCGGTACAATAGCCAACATCCCCGTTTCCCGCGGGATCGTTAAGCGCTCTTTTGTCATACCACTGATACAAAATCAGCTTAAGTGCCGCATCGTGCTGAACACACGGCCTGACGACGACGCGCCGAACGACGTTGAAACCAGACGTTACCGCGCGCTTTTCATTTCGGACATCCATCTTGGCACCAAGGCGTGCCAAGCCGAAGCTTTCCTGGATTTCCTGCGCCACCATCACGCCCCCCGTATTTACCTGGTCGGCGATATTGTCGATTTCTGGCATATCAAGCGCGGCGTCTATTGGCCGCAAGCCCACAACGACGTCTTGCAGAAGTTGCTTCGCCAGGTCCGCAAGGGTACCGACCTCGTCTATATCCCCGGTAATCACGACGAAGCGATGCGCGACTATTGCGGCTTGCAGTTCGGCGGCATCGCCATCGAACGTCAGGCGGTCCATACCGGTGCGGACGGCAAACGCTATCTCGTCATGCACGGCGACGAGTTTGACGTGGTCGTGCGCTACGCCAGATGGCTCGCCCTGCTGGGGGACTGGAGCTACATGCTGGCGCTGTGGCTGAACACGCATCTCAACGTCGCCCGCCGTTGGTTCGGCAAACCCTATTGGTCGCTTTCGGCTCACCTCAAACACAAGGTCAAGCGGGCGGTGAATTACATCGGGGAGTTCGAGCAGGCGCTGACAGAGGCGGCACGCCGCCAAGGCACGCAAGGCGTGATCTGCGGGCACATCCATCACGCTGCCATACATCGCATCGACGGCATCGTCTACATCAACACTGGAGATTGGGTCGAAAGCTGTACGGCAGTGGGCGAGAACGAGGATGGAAGCTTCGAGATCCTACGCTGGAATCCGCACACGGCTACGCGTGTGCCTGAGGTGACGGTTGAGAAGCTTGAGGCTGTTGTTTAATGCGCATCCTCGTCGCGACCGATGCCTGGCATCCCCAGGTCAACGGAGTCGTCCGCACCTATGAGCACCTCGCTCAGGAGATTCCGAAGCTCGGCGCCGAGGTCAGCTTCCTCATGCCGCCGCTGTTCCGCACCCTACCCTGCCCCACTTATCCCGAGATCAGATTGGCCCTCGTCAGCCCCGGCGCGCTTGCGCGCCATGTGGACGAGGTGCGCCCAGACTTCATCCACATCGCCACAGAGGGACCGATCGGGCTGATGATGAGGCGTTACTGCCGGAAGATGAAGCGACCCTTTACCACGAGCTATCACACGCGTTTCCCCGAATATCTTTCGGCCCGCCTGCCCGTACCGGAATCTTGGGGCTATAGCCTGCAGCGCCGCTTTCATAACGCCGGCGCCGCTATGTTCGTCGCCGCACCGTCAGTCGAGGCTCATCTCAAGTCGCGTGGTTTCAAGCGGATGATGCGATGGACGCGCGGTGTCGACATCGACCTGTTCAGGCCGCGGAACATTCGCCTGTTCGGTGAACAGCCGGTCTTTCTCTATGTGGGCCGGGTCGCCATCGAGAAGAACGTCAAGGCCTTTCTCGACCTTAAGCTTCCCGGACAAAAGGTCGTGGTCGGCAGCGGCCCGCAGGCGGCGGAACTTGAGCGCCTTTACCCCGACGTGCTGTTCACCGGCCCCAAAGAGGGTGACGATCTTGCCGAGGCCTATGCCTCGGCGGATGTGTTCGTATTCCCGAGCCTCACCGATACGTTCGGTCTGGTCCTGCTGGAAGCGCTGGCCTGCGGCCTCCCCGTTGCCGCCTTTCCGGCAAGCGGGCCCAAAGATGTGCTGACGGACCCGGCTTGCGGTGTGCTGGATGAGGATCTTCAGGCCGCCGCCCTTCAGGCGCTAGAGCTTCCCCGCGGGGCGGCACGCGAGCACGCGCTTCGCTATAGCTGGGAGAATTCGGCCAAGGAATTCATCGACAACATCGTGGTCGCGCAGACTTTTGGCTTGCCGCGAAAGCGCGCGCGGTTCCGCCGCTGGCGGCGCGATCATATGGATAAGGCGAAGAAGGAACCGGCCGCGCGGAAGTTCAAGCTCGTCCGGCTTGTAAAGCGATCCGCGTCGGTGGCGAAACGCCGTAACCGTCAGCTAGCTCGAACCCCTGAACGTCCGCTTTCGGCCAGCTGATTTTGTCGCAAATTTGCAATCTGAATCTGCTTCTTTGCGCGGCGGTCATGATTGATTTCGATTACACGGGCGTTGTTTTCGCGGTAGGCCTCATCGTCGCCTTGACGCTCGATGTCCTTTTGCTTCGCACGCTGCTCGCTCCGCCCTTCCGCATTTGGCCGACTCCCGAGCCGGGTAGCTGGCAGAGCCTCACCTTCTGGGGATTGTTTCGCGGCGGCATGGTGTTGACGTTCGTTGTCGCCGTATTGGATTGGAATAGCGCAGGCCTTGTCGACTGGAGCCGACTCATCATTGGCGTGCCGCTGTTCCTTGTTGGCTTCGGCATCACCGTGTTTGGCTATTTCAACCTCGGCCTCGGCAACACCTATTGCGGGACTGACGGTTTGGTGAGCCATGGGCTGTACCGCTTCAGCCGGAACCCGCAATACGCATCATCTATCGTCGGGCTGATCGGACTCGTCATCTGCGCCGACGCGTGGCTTGCTCTGGTTCTGGCCTCGCTGATGGCCGGCGCGTATGTGTTGATGGCGCTCGTCGAGGAAGCTTGGCTCGCAAAGCATTACGGCGACTCCTACAAGGACTATTGCGAGCGGACGTCGCGGTTCTTCGACGCGCAAGGCTTGATCCTTGCCGTGATCGATAAGAAGCAGCGCTCACGGCCGGAACCGGCCGAAGCCGAGTCCCGCTAACAGCAGACAATATCCTGTAGCGATCAACGCGGACGCCGTGGTCCGATGGACACCGGCAGGCACCGCGGGCATTCGGCACGCTTTCCGACATCGCGCCTCGCGCGGCCGGTGCGCGGGTGTCACGCGATTCAAAAAAATCAAAGGCTACTTTTACCTATACATTAATCCTTAACGTGTGCTTTTACCTATACATTAATCCGTACACGTTTGTTATTTTTACCTATACATTAATCCGTGTACGTGATCTGATCTGTGTTCGTACTGCTTTTGAATGCGAGTTCGGTGCGATCGGGCTCGTCGTTGGTGCGGCAATGGTCGAGT
>CAZFYL010000004.1:0-11833 GCA_964523345.1 uncultured Methyloceanibacter sp. | reverse complement strand
TTTGAATGCGAGTTCGGTGCGATCGGGCTCGTCGTTGGTGCGGCAATGGTCGAGTTGGTAAACCAACCGGTCGCCGTGTCTGCACGCGGCGGCAAAATCGCCGGGCATAGGTTCCTCCCGAACCAGCGAGAGTTGCCCGAGGTAACTCTTGCGTCGATTCCGACCTTCTCGGAACTCAGTCCCACCGCTCTCAGGCGGCTCGAAGCAAGGACCACGGTCAAAAGGGTCAGTCGCGGGACCGTGCTCCTCAGGCAAGGCGATCCACCGGACGTTCTCTATCTGGTCGTAAGCGGACGCTTTCTGGTACTTCCCGACGACAAAGAGGAGGCGGTCGCCGAGATTGGACCCGGTGAACCGCTCGGCGAGCTCGCCTTCTTCGCCGGCGGTGGGCGCACGGCAAACGTCGTCGCCGCACGCGACAGCACGGTGCTTGTGCTCACCACCAAGGACTATGCCGAGGTCGCCCGCGAGGAGCCGAGCATCGTATCGGCGATCCTTGCCGCGGTTGCAAAGCGGCTGGCGCAAGTGGCCAGCGCCAGCCCGGTCATGCAACCTAAGCCGCCGCGCACCGTCGCCCTTCTGCCAATCGGGCTGCAGAGCCGCCTTCCCGACGGCTTCGCATCCGCAATCGCCGAGGCGATGACGCAGTCCGATGCGACTGTCGTGACGCCGGCGACGTTGGGCGAATCGGCCTCCATTGGCAACGACAAGCGGCTGCGCGACCGGATCGCAAGGTTGGAGAAAAGAGCTGATGTCCTCTTGTTCTCGATGGATCGCGGCGACTCGCCGTTCAATCGCGCCTGCCTGAGCTTCGCCGATCATTTGCTGCTGGTCGCGCCAGCCTCCGACACATGTACCGCCGCAACCGCGCCGAGCGAATTCGAGCTGCAGGCCGCCAGCCTGTTCTTGCCCAGCGATCGTGCTCTCGTCATATGGCGGGATCGCGCCGCCGCAGCGATCACCGGCGCCGACAAGTGGCTCGCGCCGCGAGACGTCAAGCTCCACCATCACATCGCCCTCGACGACCGGCGCGACTTCGAACGGCTTGGCCGCTTCCTTTCCGGTTCCGCGCTCGGCCTGGTGCTCGGCGGTGGGGCCGCGCTCGGATCTGCGCATCTCGGCGTCGCCAAGGCACTGGAGGAAGCCGGCGAGCCAATCGATTTCTATGGCGGAACAAGCGTCGGCGCCGCCATGGCTGCCGCCCTGGCGTTGGGCCTCAAACCCGACGAAGTCGTCGAACTCATCGAGGAAGTGTTTGTCCGCAACCGGGCGCTGCGGCGTTTGACGATCCCCGTGCACAGCCTCCTCGACCATCGGGTGTTTGACGACGCGCTGCAACGCAACTACGCCGGAAAGACGATCGAGGATTTGCCGTTCAACTTCTTTGCCGTCTCGGCGAGCCTGACCAGCAACGATGCCTATATCCACCGGAACGGACCGACCTGGGAGGCGGTTCGCGCCTCAACGGCGATTCCCGGCATTCTGCCGCCTTTCATTACCAGTACCGGCGACGTGCTTGTCGACGGCGCGATGATCGACAATGTGCCGGTCGCCATCATGCGAAAGCTCAAGCCCGGGCCGAACATCGTCGTCAGGCTGAAGCGGCAGCGACCCTGGCGTTCCCCGGCACGCTACGGGGCGTTCCCAACGCGCGGGATGATTTTGCGAAATCTTCTGCTGCAGCGGAAGCGGCACCGCTATCCCTCACTTGCCACGGTTCTCATGCGCAGCATGATCATGGCCAGCGAGCAGCGTTTCCAAGTCATTTCCGCCGAGGGCGACCTCTTTTTGGTACCGGAAGGGACCGCAGGGGTCGGCTTCATGGACTGGAGGAAGTGTCGCAGAGTTGCCGATGCCGCCTATCGCCACACCGCCGGTCTGTTGGAAAAGGCAGGAAGCGTCAGAGCATTGATCGAGGCAAATGACACACAACAGCTTGCGCCGTCGCCGGCTTTTTCCGGTTTCGGAAGGACCGGCAATAAATTGGAAGGGCAAACTCTGACGGGATGAAAGCTCTGCTGCACTTCTCACCGGCTGCCCCTCCAACAAGTCCGAAATTATTTGACCAGCGAAATAATTAGGTCGTACATCTAGGGTGGAACCTTTCCATCGGTTCAGCGTTATTATCTAAGTCTTCCGTCAGTTCTGCGTCATTTTTCGTGAGTCTGTCCCCCCGCAGACACACACCCTCCCCAGTCCACCCTACAATCGTCCAAATCTCTTTGAGGCCAAATCCATGGCTAAGAGCAATAGCAACGTCGCCTGCCTAATCGCTGATGACCATGCCGTATCCCGGCGCGGTGTGGCGACGCTTATTAGCCACGCCTTGAACATACCCATTGTTCTCGAAGCCGAGGATCTGGCGGGCGCGATGACCCACGTCGTCGACGAGCGCCTTGTGCTGGCAATTGTCGATCTGAAGATGCCCGGGATGACAGGCCCCGGCGACATTGCCCAGATTCGCCAGGCTCGGCCGGACCTGCCGCTTGCGGTCATGTCGGGGTCCGATGATCGCAACGATATGCTGACGTGCCTTGCCGCTGGCGTGCATGGATACATTCTTAAGAGTGCGGATGAAGACGAAATCGTTGCGGCCCTGAAACAGATCATGAGCGGACAGATTTATGTGCCTCCGGCTTTGGCGGAGTCAAAGTCGCGTTCCCCCGAAAAACCCGCCCCGCCGCCAACGCTAACGCCGCGACAGCATGATGTGCTGGATCTGCTTAAGCAGGGCAAGACAAACAAGGAAATTGCGCGCGAACTCGATCTGTCTGAGAGCACGGTGAAAATACATATCGCCGGTCTGTTTCGCGCTCTTGGCGTACGCAACAGGGTCGAGGCAGCTAAGATGGCCGAGAACTTGAGCCGCGACCCTGCGCCGAATTCTGCATGAGCCCGGCGACCGCAGCAGACAGCATTTCGGGATCGACGGGTTTCGTAAGCCAACGACGGCCCGAGGCTGCCAGCGTCCGAAGGGTCTCCGGATCGGTCGAGCCCGTCAGAATCAAGGTCGGAATGACCCGGTTGTTGTCGGCCTCTACCCGGGCAATAAATGCGTCACCCGTCTCCTCCCCGCCGAGGTCGTAATCGACGATTGCCGCATCAGGCCAATTATCGCCTAGTAGCATCGCTTCGGCCTCGTCCGTGCGCTCGGCGGAAAAGACGTCCGCGCCCTGATCCTCCAAATCCTTGCACAAGGCGAAACTGACGGTTTGTTCGTCATCGAGCACAAGTATTCGTGCTCCGTGAAGGGGCGTCCGAGCCGGCGCAGGCCGCGCTGCCTGTGTCCCACTACTGCTTGGAATGACTTCGGGAATGATGATGCTGAAGCGGCTCCCACGACCAAGCGTCGATCGTACATCCAAGCCATAGCCCATCATGTCGCAATACCGCCGTACCAGCGAGAGGCCGAGGCCCATCCCCTCATTGATACCGACAGCGCCGGAGCGGCTATGCTCAAACTCCTCGAAGATCGCCCCCAGCCGATCCGCCGCGATGCCAGGGCCGGTGTCGTAAACTTCGATGTGGAGCCTGCCATTCCGCCGCCGGCAACCCACCAGGATGCCGCCGTGGGCGGTAAATTTCAGTGCATTGGCAATAAGATTTGAAACCGTCATCTCCAAAATTGCGGCATCCGTCTCGACAAAACCGTCAACGGGCACGAGAGAAAACCGAAGTCCACGTTGATCTGCCTGAAGGGCGAATGTTTGACACACGGACCGGAGCAGAGGCTTAAGCGGGATTGTTCTTTTGTCGGGTTTCATCACGCCCGCATCGAGCTTCGACACGTCGAGCAACGCCTCGAACATTCTCCGTAAGGACGTCAGCGCATCGTCCATGTGGCCCAACAGTTCTTCTGCTTCCGGCACGCCTTCGGTGCGGCGCCGCAAAGCGTGCGTCAATAGCGTAAGTGCGTGCAAAGGCTGACGCAGGTCATGACTTGCTGCCGCCAGAAAGCGTGATTTCGCGCGCGTCGCCTCTTCGAGCCTTTCCCGAATGTCGCGCTCATCGGTAATATCAACGATCATTGAGCACAGGCCAAGAACCTTGCCCTCGATCTTGTGAGGCAAAAGGTGACATCTCACCGGCCGCTCGCCGCCCCAGAAATAATCAATACCGATCTCCTCAATGACCGGCTCGCCTTCAAGGGCGCGTTTAAACAACGGTTCCATGAGCGCAAATGTCTTGCTTCCCATGAGCTCGCGCGGCGTCTTGCCAATGAGCTCGCCCGGATCGACGCCGAACCACACTCGGTATTGAGCGTTCAGGTAGCGGTACTCAAGATTGCGATCGAGAAAGGCGATGAGTCCTGGGATGGTGTCCGCGAGCAGGCGCAACAGCCCTTCAGGCGTGTCGATCTTTCTCATTTCGGCTTACGGGGAGAAGCTCGCGTCCCCAGTCCTATCTGGCTGGTTCGACGCGTGCTTGAGCAATCCAAGAATCCGGCGTGGCTCCATAGGCTTCGAACAGAAAAGGAACCCGGCGCGGCGCGCTTGGGTCTTTGCCGATTCGTTATCGCGACAGGAGGACAAAATGGTCATTGGCCGGCATCCCGTATCTTTTGCGATCTTACGCGCCAACTCCACCCCGTCCAATTCACCGTCTAGCTCGTAGTCGGAAATAATGGCGAATGGTTGATCGGCTGCCGACCGCACTTTTTTGAGCATGTCCTCACCCGAACGCGCAACCAGCGTCCGGTAGCCCGCATCCTGAAGCACGAGCGAAAGAGCCCAACCTCCTATCCGGTCGGGATCCACGATCAGTATCACAGGGGCCTCCACCGCTTCGGCAACCCGTTCGTTGAGAGACATCGAGTACGCATGGCCAATGTCACCGGTTGAGATTTACCTGGCAATTGCTCCTGATGGTCTAATCCGAACGGTCTAGTGCCTTGGATCGAAACTTCCGCAATTCGTGCTAAGTCACCAAGCCGAATTTTCCTCTGATCGAACCTCGACTAATTTCTTGCCAACAACGGGGTTTAGCTTAGAGGGAATTCCAATGACGCTCGCTCGTACCGACTCCGGCGCGGCAAAGCTGCTCGATGGACTATCGGCATCGCGCCGGCCTCTGGCAATCTTGATTATCGCCACCTCCATCTGCTTTCAGCTGCTCGATGTTGGATTCAACGTAAGCGACGTCGTGCAGACATCGCACGCGAGCGCGGGCGATCTGGTCAGCGTGGCGGATTTTCTCGTCGGCGTGGCCGTTGCCGTGTTGCTTCGCCGCCTATAGCAGACCCAAAAGCCGGCTTATGTCGCGCTTGCCGCCTCCGTGCAGCGTTGGTGGCAGGCGCCCGCCGCTCATCGTGTGGCGAAAATTCGGGTCGAATCCCCAGCCAAATTTGATTAAGACATAGAGGACTAATTCGCGACGGCCGGCCCGGAGGGGCCGGTTGTCGAGGGGCCGAAACCATTCATCCCGATCGGGGTCTACTATCCGCTGCGATGAGCTCTAGACCCGATCCTTACGGCCGCGACGCGACGCACCCTTTGCAAATTCCCCTCAAGGGTTGGCGGCAGGTGGCGCAACGCGTCTGGGTCGAGAGCATACGCGACAACTTCTTTGTGATCGCCGCCGGCTGCGCCTTTTTCACGCTGTTTGCAATTTTTCCGGTCCTGTCGGGGCTGATCTCCTTTTACGGTCTGTTCTCCGATCCGGCCTCGCTCGAGCTGCGAATCCCTTTGATTGGCCTGGTTCTGCCGCCGCAAGCCTATGACATGGTCGTTGAACAGGCGAAGCGTCTTTTTGACGTTTCGAGCAGCACGCTCGGCTGGAGTCTTGCCGTTAGCGTCGGGCTTGCTCTGTGGAGTCTCACCGCGTCGACCTACGCGATCTTCTGCGCTCTCAATATCGCCTATGAGGAGACCGAGCGCCGCAGCATGCTCCGCTTCTATCTCAGAGCGTTCATTTTCGGGGTCGCAGGCATTTTTGGCGGCGTGGTCGCCCTCCTCGCTGTCGTCTATGTGCCGGTCGTATTCGCACTTGCCGGCCACCCCGCGGACTTCGAACTCTTTGTCGGCCTGGCGCGCTGGCCCGTGCTTGCGGCCATGGCGCTCATCTTATTCGCCTGTTTCTACCGCTATGGTCCGTCCCGGCGCAGCGCCCAATGGGTTTGGGTCCTTCCGGGATCCGTGTTCGCCACCATCGTCTGGCTGATCGCTTCGGGCGGATTCTCATTATATGTGTCGAACTTCGCCGACTACGACAAGGTGTACGGCTCGCTCGGCGCCGCGATCGTGCTCATGTTCTGGCTTTATCTCTCCTTCTACATCTTTTTGTTCGGCGCCGAGATCAACGCCGAGCTCGAATTGCAAACGGCGCAAGACACGACGGTAGGCGCGCCGAAACCGGTGGGTGAGCGCGACGCGTTCGTGGCCGACCACGTCTCCGGAGGCCCGCAAGGTTACATGCGGCCGGTCAGTCTCGCCGAGAGCGGCGCCACGCGCGGTGGCTAAACCTCACATCGATCAAACGCAAGACCTTCATCGCGTCAGAAACCGGATTGTTCTTGCATTGAAGCGCGCCGGGTTCTCAAAGAACATAAAGTGTGAGCCGCCCTCCCCGGCGGGAATGAGTTCGAATTGCCCATTGGGGATCGTGTCGGCAATCCACTTTTGCGAAGCCGGGGGATGAACGCTCGCCGCACCGCCGAAGACGAGCGTCGGAATTCGAATGCGCTCAATGACCGTCCGCCAGTCCTGGATGACGTTATCAGCGAGCAGCTCGGCGGCGTGATTGCGTGGAAATTTCAGGTTTTCGCGCGCAATTTCGAGGAGATCGCTCTCGCCGATTGCGCTGGTGAACATCGGGCGAAGGATCGCGGCAACCGCCTCCGGGCTGTTCGACTTGCGTATCCCGGCAACGTATTCCGCAAGCTTTTCGAGAGAGGGGACGATGGCGCCGGCCTGTTCGCGTTCCGGCTCCGGCCAATCCGGTCTGGCGAGGAGCGCGCGCGGTTCGTCAATAAGAACGAGGCGCCGCAAAGGCTTTTCTCGTTCGAACAGCAAGAGGTAGGACCAGGCGACGGCCGCGCCCATCGAGTGCGCCACAAGATCCGGGTCTTCAAGCCGCAGCGTCTCGATGACCTCAAACAGGTCCTTCGCCAAGCGCTCGATCTTGTAGCCATGATCGGGCTTTTCGGAATCGCCGTGACCGCGATAGTCAAGCGCGATGACACGGCCGATCTGACAAAAATCCTCGAACTGGCCTTTAAAGATCGCGGCGGGCTGCGACCAGCCGGGCAGCATGATGAGGGGGCGCCCGTCCCCGCCCTCAAGATAGTTCAGCCTGACGCCATCTTTCGTGCGAACGGACTTCTTTTTCATGGTGCCTGGCCATGACCTCTAGTGCGACACCAGACGAAAAGATACCCGAACGCTTCGCCAGGCCACACCTTCGCTTAAGAGACTGGGACGGTTTTCACCGAGATGCCGAACAGGCGCCACACGCCATCGACCGATTGCAGCGTGAGATCGTAGTGGAGCTGCAGAGGTTCGGTCGGATAATAGCCGGTAAGATGCAGCATTCCCTTCTCATCGAAATATGGCTTGCTGTTCTGCCTCGGCACGCTTTGGGCGTTCGGCGTTAGTCCGGCATTTTGTCCCCAGAAATTGGAGAAGATTTGCTGCAACTTGTCCGGAGAATTTTTCTGCTGAAAATCAGGGGCTCCGAGCGCGTAAAGCGGTTGATAGTTTCCAGTCTGGCGGGCTTGGAACAGAGCATTCAAATATGGCTCGGTCATTGACAGAATCTGCTTGTCGCTGAGCGTGACCGGTCCGCGAAGACGTTTCTGTTCGGACCATTTTGCCGGCGCCGGCTCCGCGCCGCTGTCTTTACCGGTCTCGGATCGTTGCGACAGCGAATACAGGACAGGCACTGTAAACACCAAGAGTCCGAGCACGCCGAAAACGATTGTCTTTGTACGAGCGCTTACCTGGGTCATCGTGTCTCAACTCTGTCCGCGGTCATTAGTGGATTCTGCCATGAGGTATACCGTCGGGATTTCAAATGCCAAGCCGTCCAAATACGAGACCGCTCGCAGCGAAGTAAATTGCACCGCATTGCTTGGCCATGGCGCGGACCCGTTCCGTGTCGTCCGCGAATAACGAATATCCGGCTTTCGATAACTGCTCGATCCAGTATTCGTCGGGCTTGCAATTGACATGGTGATGGCCAGGTTGGTCCGGCAAGGCATGGGTCATAGCAACAATTTTCCCGTTGGCAAGCGTCGCGATAACTGAGTCGATATGAGACTCCTCGATATGTTCGACGAGTTCCTGGCAATGGACGAGATCCACGCGGGCGACGAACGGCCCTTTGCGTAGGTCATGCAGCACCGTCGGATGAACGGCGCTGGCCATGTTCGCCTCAAGCCCGTCAATGGCAATGACATAACGGCCTTTGCGGGCGCAATAGGCGGCGCAATGTCCTTGCCCACTCCCGACGTCGAGAATCGACGCGACGGCGAAACGATCCATCAGATAGTCCCAGACAGGGGGGGCAAACGCGAATGGATCGCCGTGGTTGATATTGCCGCCGAGCGACGGATCCTGTGTACCGATGATGTTTTGAAGACCCTCGAGCATGAATCAAAGCCTCAAAAAAAAGTTGCGGTCAGGACAATTTGCGTGCGTGAGGTCTTGAGCCGTCGGGTCCCATGAGACGTTCCGGGGGACAGAATTCGGTTCCGTCGGGACGTTTCTCGATGTCCTTTTCATGACATTGATAGGGGCGTCCGTCGCCAAGATCGAAGACCACGCGTTTGGCGCCGGGGGGCGGCGTTTCATTGTGGCGCCAATAATGCCAGCCGTAGTTGGTTACGTAGTTCACCAGGGGAGTCGAGACACGCTCCACCTTAAGGCCGCTCTTCCGAATCTCTTTCCAGAGCACCTGATCCCCTATCAGGCTAAGATGGCGGTCCTTCTTAAAGGCAATCGCGTTGAGAACGAAGCTCGCCTCGATTCGAAACAAATTGCAGTTGGTATCGTTAAAGGCGACTCCGTCGCTCTCTTCATCCAACCCCATCCGCGTGTGGTTGGTACGCCATAGCCAGCGTGCACAGGTCACGATATCGGACTTGGAGTGAACGAGCTCCTTTGTCATCTCATCGACAAAAGTGGGCTCGAGCCAGTTATCGGCATCGATGAACGAAAAGGCATCATAGCCGGCCGAGACAGCGAGCATCGCGCCAATCATACGAGGCGTGTCGCCGCAATCGCGCTGAGGAGGAATTGTGACATGGGTTACGTCCCATGTATCGACTATGGTTTGCGGGTGACCGTCGGCGACCATGATCTGGTGAATCTCATGGCCACCGCTTGTCACCTGGTCGAGAACGCTCTTTCGGCAACGTTCAAGTGTGGAAACCGGTTCTCGATAATAAGCGGTTATGATCGCAATTTTCATCGCACAGTGACGAATTGAGAAATTAGAGACCTAATTCTAAAGAAACAAAGGATCATTTCCAACTAGACGCCTGAAGCGCGACTTTCGGACGGCCGCTCCAAAATTGGAAGCGAAATCATAAAGCACGTGGCTCCTGATGCGGACTCCAGCCGAATGGAACCATCGTGGTTTTGCAATATCGACTGGACGATGCCTAGCCCGAGGCCGGTTCCGCCCTCGTCCCGGCGTGTGGTAAAAAAGGGCTCGAAGATCTTGTCGCGGTTCGCCGGCGATATGCCTTCGCCATTGTCGCAGATCGATATGTTGACCGCCCCCCCCTCTCGCCGGAGCCCGATACGCACCTGGGTTGCCTGATGCTGCTGCGCGTTCTTCAACAGGTTGGACACGATCATGTGCAACGCCTCTTCCGACATTGCGATCCACACCGGACCCCCGACGTTCTTTTCCACATTCAGCTCGATATCGTCTTGCGATTCCGACGCGCAAAGCTGCGTCAAAAACTCGGCCAGTTCGGTGCGCCCAACCGTCGATGCCGGGTCATCCGCCCTTGCGAGTTGCAGGAGTTGGCTGACCAGTCGCTTCATGCGCTCAGCATCCGAAACGATATTGTGTATGAAGCGCTGGCGCTCCGCTTCCGACATGTCATCCATATGTTCGGCCAGCAGCTCGGCCGCCCCCCTGATTGAAGCCAGCGGTGTCTTGAACTCATGGGACACGTGCGTGGCGAACTGCTTGATGTAATCGGACCGCGCCTCGAGCGCGGTTGCCATATTGGTGAAGCTGTCCGACAGCAGAGCGATCTCCTTGGTCCCGCCTATGTCGGGCTGCGATAAAGTCGACCTGTCACCCGCTGCAATCGACCGGGTGCGATCCACCAAACGATAAATCGGTTTGGCGATGGTCCACGACGTCAACAATGCGATCAAGAATGTCAGAAGAACAATGCTGACGACCGCAAGAATGAGCTTGGCCCGATCGTCATACATATATTTGAGGACGCTTTCCGGCGTGCGCGACAGATAGGCCACACCCCACAAGCGATCATCGACGATGATCGGATAGGCGGTAAAAATACGGATACCGGTTCCGCGGCTAATCGTTCTGAGATTGGGGACGGCGTTATTGGACACACGCTCGCGAATGACGCTGGCGTAGCGGCCGCTCATCGCCGTGCGAACTTCAGGGATGTGGGCAAAAGACAAGCCCGTCTCGCCACCGCCGGACACAACAATGCCGTTGTGATCCAGAACGCGCATGCCGGCCAGCGTCGTTTTCTGAGCGCTGTGTAACATCGGATCCATCACCCGACCCGCGCGTCGTGAGGCCTCGTCCGCAGCAACGTCCGGGACAACCCCATCGGGACGAGGCGGCAACATCGTATCCGATGCGAGATCGAGTTCGGTTTTCTGCGGTGTATAGTACTTGTAGACAGATTTGGGCCGGGATTCACCCAGCCCCAAACCATAGTCCTCCAAATCGCCTTGGCCCGACAATTGGTTCTGTATTTCCCTCTTGTAGATTTCGGCGACGAAGGCCGATTGAGCGATCAGCTCCGCTTCCGTCTCCCGCACCAGCTGATTTTCATAGAGGCGAAAGAACACGATACCGCCGAGCGGCAAGGCCAAGACCATGAGATTCACGATCAGCAGAATCGTGCTGATGCCGAGTGGCAGCAGTTTGATGCGTGTCAGGAACGCCCTCAGCTTGCGAGACCATTCGGCGATCATGTGTCACTTACAGTTGGCAAGCCGGTAGCCAACGCCATGCACCGTTTCGATCAGTTGTTCACACCCGAGTTCCTGAAACTTTGCGCGGATGTGGCGGATGTGGCTATCGATCGTACGATCGGAAATATGGAAATTGAAGCCGTATGTTTTCTCGATGATATTGTCGCGATTGAGCACGCGCTGCGGGTGCGCCAGAAACTCTTTGAGGATCGAGAACTCGGTGGCCGTCAGCAACACCTCGTGGCCCTGCCAGGTTACTTTATGCTGACCGGGATCCAAAGACACGCCGCCATAGCTTAGCCTTTTGTCCTTCACCGTGCTCGCCGGCACCGCAGCACGACGCTTCAAGATGACTTTGATACGGGCGACCAGTTCCCGCGGACTGAAAGGCTTGGTGACATAGTCGTCGCCACCGATTTCTAGGCCCAAAATTCGGTCGATCTCGTCGTCGCGCGACGACAAGAAGAGGATGGGGATTTCCGAAGTCGTCCGAATCTGCTGGCAGACCTCCAGCCCATCCATTTCCGGCATCGAGATATCCAAGACGATGAGATCGAAGCTACGACTCTGAAAATTCTTCAAAGCCTCCGCACCGTCTTTGGCGCGCGCCGTCGACATGCCGGCCTTCTGAAGCGCGAATTCGATCACTTCCAGAATATGCGGATCATCATCGACGATCAGGATGGTCCTCTGCATCC
>CAZFYL010000003.1:62498-68729 GCA_964523345.1 uncultured Methyloceanibacter sp. | reverse complement strand
GCGAGCAGAGGTGAGGCGAGCCCATCAGGCATTCGAGCGCGCCGAGCAGACTATTGGGCGCTGGCACCTCCTCAAGGGTAATGAGCGGCTGCGGCTCAGTTTTGGTCCAGGGCCGCTCATAGACCGGCGCCGCATGAGCCAAAGCTGCGAGCGGGATGTCGGCCTCGGTGATACCGCGGTGGCGCACGACCAGGCGTCTGGTGTCGGTGGTGTAGCCGATCACTGAGAAGTCGAGTTCCCATTTATGGAACACGCGCTCGGCGATGGGCTCCGAACCGGGCTTGAGGATCATCAACATGCGCTCCTGGCTCTCCGAGAGCATCATCTCGTAGGCGGTCATGCCGTCCTCGCGCGTCGGCACGCGATCGAGCTCAAGCTCGATGCCGACGCCGCCTTTGTCCGCCATTTCGACCGAGGAGGAGGTGAGCCCCGCGGCGCCCATGTCTTGAATGGCGACGATCACGTCTTCCTCCATCAGCTCGAGGCAGGCCTCGAGCAGGAGCTTCTCGGTGAAAGGATCGCCGACCTGAACGGTCGGGCGCTTCTCCGCGGACGCCTCGTCGAACTCGGCCGACGCCATGGTGGCGCCGTGAATCCCGTCGCGGCCGGTCTTCGAGCCGACATAGACCACGGGATGGCCGATGCCCTTGGCCGCCGCTTTGAAGATGCGGCCGGAATCGACCAGCCCGACGCACATGGCGTTGACCAGAATATTGTCGTTGTAACGCGCATCGAAATTGGTCTCGCCGCCGACCGTCGGCACCCCCATGCAATTGCCGTAGTCACCGATGCCTGAGACCACGCCGGCCACGAGATGTTTTGTCTTCGGGTGATCGGGCGCACCGAATCTCAGCGCATTCATATTGGCGACCGGGCGGGCCCCCATGGTGAACACGTCGCGCATGATGCCGCCAACGCCGGTCGCGGCGCCTTGATAAGGCTCGATATAGGACGGGTGGTTGTGGCTCTCCATTTTGAACACAGCCGCCTGGCCGTCGCCGAGATCGACCACGCCCGCATTTTCGCCCGGGCCCTGGATGACCTGCGGGCCTTCCGTCGGGAGCTTCTTGAGCCAGACTTTCGAGGATTTGTACGAGCAGTGCTCCGACCACATCACCGAGAAAATGCCAAGCTCGGTGAGGGACGGCTCGCGGCCAAGCGCGGCGACGAGCTGTTTATATTCTTCCGGACTGAGTCCATGCTCGGCGACGATCTCGGGGGTAATGCTCTGTGCCGTCCTGTCCGCCTGCGCCGCGATGGTCAATGGAGCGTCTCCAGCAGCGAGGCAAACATTTTGGCGCCGTCAGTGCCGGAGAGTGCGGGGTCGGCCAGACGCTCGGGATGCGGCATCAGCCCCAGCACCGTTCCGCTTTCGTTGTAAATCCCGGCGATGTTCCGGCGCGACCCGTTAGGATTGGCGGCATCGGAGATTTTCCCCGCCGCGTCGCAATAGCGGAACGCGATGCGGCCGTCGCCTTCGAGACGGTCTAAGGTCGCCTTCTTGGCGTAATAGCTGCCGTCTTTATTGGCGATGGCGAAACGCACCACTTCGCCTTCTGCATAGCGGCGAGTGAACGCCGTGTCGTTGCGTTCCACACGCAGGTGAACGTCGTGACAAACGAATTTGAGCGTGGCGTTCCGCATCATCACGCCGGGGAGCAGCCCGGCCTCGGTCAAGATCTGGAACCCGTTGCAAATACCGAGCACCGGCGTGCCGGCACGCGCGCGCGACACCACTTCGCGCATCACCGGGGAATGCGCCGCCATGGCGCCCGAGCGGAGATAGTCGCCATAAGAAAATCCACCGGGCAACACGATCAGGTCGCTCGGTGGAATCTCCGAATCGCCGTGCCACACCATGGCAGGGGCGAGACCCGAAGCGGCTTTCAGCGCCACGGCCGCATCGCGATCGCAATTCGATCCCGGAAAGACAATGACGCTCGCTTTCACCTCAACCGACTCCGAAGAATGGGTCATTCCGGCGAAAGCCGGAATCCAGAAGCGGCAGGCACCGCGTTAGGGATTCTGGATACCGGCTTTCGCCGGTATGACGAGTTTCGGAAAGCCAGAATCCAGACCACGCTGTCCCCACAAGGGGAGAGGGCTGCTCAAGCCGCTTCAAGCTCATAGGCGTAATTCTCGATGATAGTGTTGGCGAGCAGCTGCTCGCACATTCGCTCGATCTCGGCGCGGGCACGCTTTGGGTCGCTCTCGGCGACTTCGATCTCGATATATTTGCCTTGGCGGACATCGCCAACCGAATCGAACCCGAGCGCATGCAGCGCACCGGCAATGGCCTTGCCTTGCGGGTCGAGCACGCCCGGCTTCAGTGTGATGGTGATGCGCGCCTTCATTCGCGGCACGCGGCCCTATTTCGAGCGTACCAGCACGGGGCCGGTCCGCGCCCGGTCGGGGTTGTCGACATGAAGCCCAAGCCGGCGCGCCACCTCTTGATAGGCCTCAACCAAGCCGCCCATGTCGCGGCGGAAGCGATCCTTGTCGAGCTTGTTCTGTGTCTCGATATCCCATAGCCGGCAGCAATCGGGCGAGATCTCGTCGGCAAGAACGATGCGCACCTGCTCGTTTTCCCACTGTCTGCCGAACTCGCATTTGAAATCGACCAGCCTGATGCCGGCGCCGAGGAACAGACCGGAGAGGAAATCATTGATGCGGAGCGCAAGCGACATGATGTCGTCGAGTTCCTGCGGCGCCGCCCAGCCGAACGCCGTGATGTGCTCCTCGGTCACCATCGGATCGCCAAGCTGGTCGCTCTTATAGTAGTACTCGACGATCGAGCGCGGTAACGCGGTCCCTTCGTCCAAACCGAGCCTGGTCGAAAGCGAACCTGCGGCCACGTTGCGGACCACCACTTCGACCGGGATGATCTCGACCTCGCGGATCAGCTGCTCGCGCATATTGAGCCGCTTGATGAAATGGGTCGGAACGCCGATCTCATTGAGCTTCTGGAACAGATATTCGGAGATGCGGTTATTGAGGACGCCCTTGCCCTCGATCTTGTCGTGCTTCTCGTTGTTGAAGGCCGTGGCGTCGTCCTTGAAATGCTGAACGAGCGTACCGGGCTCGGGACCCTCGTAGAGGATCTTGGCCTTGCCTTCATAAACACGCCGGCGCCGGTTCATGGTTTAAGTCCTTACTGGCGGTGGCTGCTGCCGACAAGCGCCAAGGGCGCGGGCGAGAGGCTCACCCTGGCCGCGCGCAAGCTGCAAATCACCATTGCTGGAATCGATTCTAAAGATCTTGTCCCGAACTTAGCGTAAGGGCCCGGAGCGTACAACGGTTGCCGGGCTGTGACCGGCTTGCCCCCGCAATTTGTTGATTTCCGGGCCTTCGAAGGCTATCCCTCGGGCCGGAGCGGGGTTCAAATTCACGAGCGTTTCGGACGGGCTGGCCGCGAATCGAACGCAGGCCCAAGGAGGCGAAAGTCAGATGACGAGTTTTGAGGATCGCGAGAAGGGCTTCGAGCGGAAATTCGCTCATGACGAGGAGCTCAAGTTCAGGGCGACGGCGCGGCGAAACCGGCTGCTTGGGCTTTGGGCCGCGGAGCAGATGGGGATCACCGGCGAGGACGCGGACGCCTATGCGCGCGAGGTGATCAAAGCCGATCTCGAAGAGCCCGGCGATGAGGACGTTTTTCGCAAGATCAGGGCCGATTTTGACGCCAAGGGCGTCGACCAGTCGGATCATCAGATTCGCCGGAGGATAGTCGATCTGATGGGCGAAGCGATCGGGCAGATCGAATCCGAAGCCAAGTCGTGAGCGGGCCGATGCGCGAAGACCGCTTCCGCAAGGCCGCCAAGGACCGCCGTACTCTGTTCAATGCCTGGCTGATGCTGAACAATCCGTTCCTCATCGAGCTGATCGGCGAGGCGGGCTGGGACTGCATCACCATCGATCAACAGCACGGGGCAGGCGGCAACGAAGCCTTGCTTAGCTGCCTGACAGCGGCGCGCGCATGCGGCCTGCCGGCGATCGTCCGCGTCGCCGAAAACAGCCCCGGGCTGGTCGGCCGGGCGCTCGATGCCGGCGCGCAAGGGATCATGTGTCCTCTGATCGGCAATGTCGAGGATGCCGAGGCGTTCGTGCAGTCGGTGAAATATCCGCCGCGGGGCAATCGCAGCTGGGGTCCGTACCGGGCGCGGCTCGATCACCCGGGCGAGGACTACTTTAAGATCGCCAATGACTGGACCATCGCCTGTCCTCAGATCGAGACCAAAGGCGCGCTCGACCAGCTCGACTTGATCCTTGGGCTCGACGGCGTCGACATGGTCTGCTTCGGCCCGAACGACCTTTCGGTCGCCTTGACCGGGCGGCTCGATATCTGGGCGCCCGAGGTCAAGGAGGCGATGAGCCTGGTATTACGCAAATGCCGCGAGATGTCGGTCATGACTTTGATTTTCGCCAATGACGTCGACTACGCCAAGCCGCTGGTGGCTGAAGGGTGGGACGTGGTCGCGGTCGGAACCGAGCTCGGCTGGTTCTCGAAGGCCGCCGCCGAGGCCCGGACTGCGGCCTGCGTCAAAGAGTGAGTCCGCTAATCCTTGCTGACGTTCGCTCCGGTCTATGCCAGAATGGCTGATCGCGGGCAGGGGGCCTTCCATGCGGATCATCACCGCTATTTGCGGATTTGCACTGCTTCTCGCGGCGGCGGGCGTTTCCGATGCGGCGCGCGCCGAGGGCCTTGGCCCCGGCGGTTTTGGCCCCGACGGTGAATACATCCCCGTCTATCCGCCCTATCCCTATCGCGCGGGCCATTATCCCAAGGCCGACTGGTATCACGACCTGCCGCCTTATGTGGCGATCGATCCCTCTTTCTACCGCCGGCGCTATTTCATGATGGCGCAGGAGCGCAACCGCTACCGCTACATGCCGCATATCTTCCACAGCGAGCCCGGCGACGGGATCGAGGATATCGACATCCAGGGCATCGGCAGTTCTCTCACCAGCCACTATCGCGACTGAGCGTGCTTCGCCGTCTCAGCCGGGCGCGCAGTGGCGGCTAGCTGCCGAACACGCGGGCGAAGATCGTGTCGACGTGCTTGAGGTGATAGCCGAGGTCGAACTGGGCGCGGATTGTCTCGGGCGAAAGCGCTTTGGTCACATCCCTGTCGGCGAGAAGCGCCTCAAGGAAATCGGCGCCGTCCTCCCAGACTTTCATGGCGTTGCGTTGCACTAACCGATAGGCCTCCTCGCGCGGCACGCCGGCATCGGTCAAAGCCAACAGCACGCGCTGGGAATGAATCAATCCGCCGAGCCGGTCGAGATTGCGCCGCATGCGGTCCGGATAGACCACGAGACCTTTGACGATCTCCGCCAATCGGGTCAGCGCGAAATCGAGCGCGATGGTCGCGTCAGGGCCGATCACCCGCTCGACTGACGAATGCGAGATATCGCGCTCATGCCACAGCGCGACATTCTCGAGCGCGGGGATGACATAGCCGCGCACGAGCCGCGCAAGACCGGTGAGGTTTTCCGACAGCACCGGGTTGCGCTTATGCGGCATGGCCGATGAGCCCTTCTGACCCACGCTGAAATGTTCCTCGGCTTCGAGCACTTCAGTCCGCTGCAGATGCCTGATCTCGACGGCCAGCCGCTCGACCGAGCTTGCCACCAGGGCGAGCGCGGCGAAGTAGGCCGCGTGGCGGTCGCGCGGCACCACTTGCGTCGAGATCGGCTCGACTTTGAGGCCGAGCTTCTTCGCCACGAATTCTTCCACCCTCGGGTCGACATGAGCGAAGGTCCCCACGGCGCCGGAGATGGCGCAGGTCGCGACCTCTTCGCGGGCGCGCACCAGGCGTTCGCGCGCCCGGGCGAACTCAGCGTAGGTGACGGCGAGCTTGAGCCCGAACGTGGTCGGCTCGGCATGGACGCCGTGACTGCGGCCGACGACCGGCGTGTCTTTATATTCGAGGGCGCGGGCCTTGAGCGCGGCGAGAAGCGCATCGACGTCGGCGATCAGAATGTCCGCCGCCTGGACCAGCTGTACGTTGTAACAGGTATCGAGCACGTCGGAGGATGTGAGTCCGGCATGCAGAAAACGCGCCTCGGGCCCGACATGCTCGGCGACCGATGTGAGAAAGGCAATCACGTCGTGCTTCACCTCACGCTCGATTTCATCGATGCGCGCAATGTCGAAGCCGCCGCGTTTCTTAACCGCCTCGGCGGCGTGCGCGGGGATCAAGCCAAGTTCGGCCATCGCCTCGGCGGCATAGG
>CAZFYL010000003.1:59195-62398 GCA_964523345.1 uncultured Methyloceanibacter sp. | reverse complement strand
TCGGCCATCGCCTCGGCGGCATAGGTCTCGATCTTAAGCCAGATGCCGAATCGGGTTTCGGGCTCCCAGATCCGGCTCATCTCGGGGCGGCTGTAGCGCGGGATCATGCGTTTCGAAGAAACCTTTCCGCGAGAAAATGCGGGAAGAGGCGTTAACCTCTAACAAAGGACCCGCCGCCGCTTGGTTGGGACCCGGGATCAATAATCGGCTGGCTTGGCGTCGTGCGGCCCAAACCAGGCCACGAACAGCGCAGCGACCGTGGTGAGCCCGGCGTAGCCCAAGCGCGGCGGCAATAACATATCCAACAAGAACGTGTAGAAGTCGTTGAGCGAGGCGAAATACATGCCGCTCAGCGACCAATCCTGCTGGCTCGGATAGGTGGCGTGAATATAGATGAAACGAAGCAATCCGCCAAAACTGCAAAATGCCACCACGAAGATGAAGAAGGCGAACAAGAAGCGGATAACGAAGCCTCGCTTGGCGGCGAAACTCTGCACCCACCAGGTCACGACCGCGGCGAGCGCCCCTGCGAATCCGACAATGCGCAAGGTGTGCCGAGTCTGTTCGTTCATGACTGTGTTCATGTAATCGCCGAGGAGCAGCGCCCACATCGACACGCCGATCACGAGGGCGAACAGGACGGCAAGCACGAAGCCCACCACGTCGCTGAAAGTCACTTTCTCCATTGCCGGTCCCTGCGGTTCGCGAAACTCATGTCAGCGCAACTATGCAGGGGAAATCGGCCGTTAGCAATCGGCTCGGGCTGTTTCGCCCACTTGCCGCAACCGGCGGTTTGTGATCCGATCCGGCCGCGACAAGGAGACGGGCACGCCATGGCATTCGACGACTTAAAGGCCGAAATTGCGCTTCTTCTCAACCAGATGGAGAACCAGCCGGAAGACCGGCACGAGCTCTATCTTCAGATCCGGGAGAAGCTTAACGAGATGCGCGCGTTCAACCTGCCGCTTCCCGACGATCTGGTGCGGGTCGAGAAGGAGCTTGAGGCCGAATTCAGAGCCGAGGACCGGGCGGCTAAGAAAAACTGAGCGGTCGCGCTAGCCGGACGGCGTCGCGTCGCCGATCTCCTCATACGTTCCGTTAGACCAGCGATACACCGCATAAGGCGGCAGGTTCGGATCTCCCTTTTCGTCGAACTTGAACTTGCCGATTACGGTGTCGAACTCGGTGTCGTTGAGCGCTTTCACCACGTCGTTGGAAGATGTTGACTGCGCCTTCTCGGCAGCCTCCTTCCAGGCCTGGATCGCGGCATAGGTGTAGAGCACATAGCCTTCCGGCTCGATGCCCTTGTCCTTGAAGCGCTTGACCACTTTGGCGGCGGCCGGGTTCTTGCGCGGGTCGGGCGAGAAGGTCATCAGCGTGCCTTCGCCCGCCGGTCCGGTGATCGACCAATATTCCTGGGTGATGAGTGCGTCGCCTCCCATCAGGATGGTGTCCAGGCCCTGATCGCGCATCTGGCGCACGATCAGCCCGGCTTCCGTATGATAGCCACCTAGGAACAGCACACCGATCTCGGCCTGCTTCAGCTTGGAGACCAGTGCCGAATAGTCCTTCTCGCCGGCGGTGATGGCCTCGTACATCGTTTCCTGCTTGCCGGCCGCGTTGAGCGCCTTTTTGGTTTCGTCGGCGAGGCCTTTGCCGTACGCGGTCTTGTCGTGGACGATGGCAATATTCTTGTCGGAGAAATGCTTGGCCAGATAGTTGCCGGCGATGCCGCCCTGCTGATCGTCGCGGCCGCACACCCGGTAGATATTAGGTCCGGCGCGGTCGTCAGTGAAAGCGGGGTTGGTGGAGGCCGGAGAGATTTGCACCGTGTCGGACTCGGCATAGACCTTCGACGCCGGGATCGACGACCCTGAGCAATAATGGCCGGCGACGAGGACAACCCCGCTACCGATCATTTGGTTGGCGACCGCCACGGCCTGCTTGGGATCGCAGGCATCGTCGCCAATTTCGAGTTCGAGCTGCTTGCCGAGCACGCCGCCCGCGGCGTTGATGTCCTCGACCGCCATTTCTCCCCCGTTCTGCATTTGCGCACCGAACGAGGCATATTGACCGGTGACCGGACCGACGATGGCGATCTGCGTGGTATTGCTGTCCGCACCGTCGCCGCAGCCCGTCAACGAGACGATTAAAGCGAAGGCTGCAATCAGCCCGGTCATACGCGTCATTGATATCTCCCTCTTGAGGAACGGTTCCACTCTACAGTACGGCGCGGCCGGTCGAGCATGTTTAGTTTCGCCGGTCGCGCCAGGTCAGTGGACTGGTGCGCTCATAAAGCCAGCGATATTGCGTCACCATCTGCGTGGTCCGCATGATGCGAAATCCGAGTATTGAGGCGGCGAGAAGAACGGCATAGGTGACGAGATAATAGTAAGGGGAGAGGAGTTTGCCCTCGAACAGGGCGTAGTGGAAGAAGCGGATCGCCGCGGCAAGCAGCGCCATATAGAAGAACACCCGCCAGAACGGCTTCCAGGAGCGCGCCAAACCTCTCCCGGCCAGGAACGCCGCGCCGCCGCCGATGAGGACGGTGAGGATCAGGAACACGCCGAGGCCGTCGTCCGAGAGCCAGCTCATGTCCGCACCCGCCCGGCGCCATCGGCACCGCCTTCGAGATAGGCGGCCTGAATCTCGGGACTGCCGAGCAGCTCGGCGCCTGAGCCGGTCATGGTGATTCTGCCGTTGACCATGACGTAGCCGCGATTGGCGAGCGTCAGCGCATGGTACGCGCTCTGTTCGACCAGAAAGACCGTCAGGCCTTGCTCATTCAGCTCGCGGATTGCGGCGAAGATCTGCTTCACGATGAGCGGCGCGAGCCCCAGCGACGGCTCGTCGAGCAGAAGCAGAGTTGGCCGCCCCATCAGCGCGCGGGCGATCGCCAGCATTTGCTGTTCGCCGCCGGAAAGCGTTCCGCCGCGTTGATTGGCGCGCGCTTTGAGGAGAGGGAACAGCGCGTAGACGCGGTGCAAGTCTGCGTCGAATCCGTCGGGATCGCCGGCGACAATGGCCCCCATCTGCAGATTTTCCACCACCGTCATGCGCGGGAAGATGCGGCGGCCTTCCGGCGCTTGCACGATGCCGAGCCGGGCCACGTCATGGGTCGGGAGCAGGGTGATGTCACGGCCCTGGAACAGAATGCGGCCTTCGCTCGCCCGCGGCCGGCCGAAGATCGTCATCATCAGAGT
>CAZFYL010000003.1:2394-59095 GCA_964523345.1 uncultured Methyloceanibacter sp. | reverse complement strand
ACAGAATGCGGCCTTCGCTCGCCCGCGGCCGGCCGAAGATCGTCATCATCAGAGTTGTCTTGCCGGCGCCGTTTGCGCCGATCAGGGCGACGATCTCACCCTGGCGAATGTCGAGATCGACGTCATGCAAGACCGGCACCATGCCGTAGCTGCTCGTCACGTTGCGCAGTTCGAGCAGCGGGGCGCTCATAGGTTGACCTCGCTCAGTTCTTCATCGGGAACGCCGAGATAGGCGGCGATGACCTGCGGATCGTTCCGCACCTCCTCGGCCGTGCCGTCGGCGATCTTGGCGCCGTGATCGAGGACGATAAGGTGATCGGAAATCCGCATGACCACGCTCATGTCGTGCTCGATGAGCAGGATGGCGATGTCGTCTTGTTGTCGAATCGAATGCAGGAGATCGTTGAGCTCGTCGCTCTCGCGGGCATTCAGGCCGGCGGCAGGCTCGTCGAGGCAAAGCAGGAGAGGCCGCGTGCACATGGCCCTGGCAATTTCGACTCTGCGCTGATCGCCATAGGGCAATTCGCCCGCCGGCATATCGGCGCGGGAGATGAGGTTGACCCGGTCGAGCCAGTAGCGTGCGAAATCGACGGCGTCTGTCTCGGCTTGGCGGAATCCGCCAAGGCCGAGGAGAGCGCCGATGGTCAGGCCCGAGGCGCGCATCAACACGTTATGTTGCGCCACCATAAGATTTTCGAGTACGGTCATGCCCTGGAACAGGCGGATGTTCTGGAAGGTCCGGGCGACGCGGGCGCGGGCGTTGATGTCGTGATCGTCGAGTTGCTCGAGGCGGAACACCTCTCCGCCCGGCTGACGCAGTTCAATCAAGCCCTCGGTCGGTTTGTAGAATCCGGTGATGCAATTGAACACCGTGGTCTTGCCCGCGCCGTTGGGACCGATCAGCGCGGTGATGTCTTGCCGTCCTGCATCGAAGGAAACGTCGTCGACGGCGGTCAGCCCGCCGAAACGCATGGTGAGATGCTCGACTCTCAGTAGCGGGTCTTTTTGCCATCGCTTCATGCGCGGCCTTCCCTCACGAGGTCGCCGCCGATCGGCCGCGCCTCATCGAGCACAATGGTGGGGCTGCGCGTGCCGATCAGACCCCGCGGGCGCCACACCATGATGCCGACCATGGCGATGCCGAACAGCAGCATGCGATAGAGGGCCGGATCGAAGCCGTGCCCGAAGATGCTCCGCAGACCTTCGGTATGGCGCAGCGCTTCGAAGCCCCCGACCATGACAATCGCCGCGATGGCGACGCCGAGCTGGCTGCCCATGCCGCCAAGAACGACGATGGCAAGGATGATGGCCGACTCGATGAAGGTGAAGCTTTCGGGGCTGATGAACCCTTGGCGCGTGGCGAAGAAGCTGCCGGCCAGCCCCGCGAACATCGCCCCGATGGCAAAAGCCGTAAGCTTGGTGATGGTGGTGTTGATGCCGAGCGATTTGCACGCGATCTGGTCTTCCCGCAACGCTTCCCAGGCGCGGCCGATGGGAAGCCGCCGCAATTTCAGGGTGACGAGATTGGTCAGAAGGGCAAGCGCGAGGATCACGTAATAAAGAAAGATCATGCCCTGTAGGGGGTCGTATTTGATGCCGAAGAAGCCGGCGAACGTCATATCGCCGCGGAACGTGAATGGCAGGCCGAAGAATGTGGGATTGGGAATTCCGGAAATCCCGTTCGGCCCGTTGGTCACCTCGGTCCAGTTGAGGAGCACGATGCGGACGATCTCGCCGAACGCGAGCGTCACGATGGCGAGGTAGTCGCCACGAAGCCTGAGCACGGGGAAGCCGAGGATGATGCCCCACAGCGCCGCGGCGGCGCCGGCAATCGGCAGGCAGATCCAGAAACCCAAACCGAAATGGGTGGCAAGCAGCGCGAAAGTATAGGCGCCGACTGCGTAGAAGGCGACATAGCCAAGGTCGAGCAGCCCGGCGAGGCCCACCACGATGTTCAGTCCCCAGCCGAGCATGATGTAAGTGAGCACCAGGATCGACAGGTCGAACATGTAACGCAGGTGCAATCCGAGATGGAATATCTGGTCTAACAAATAGGCGCAGATCGGAAACAAGACGGCAAAAGCGACGCCGCCGATGGTCAAGATGCGGGCATAGGGTAGGTCGGGGAAGAGTTGCACGATCGCCCGGCGCACGATCCCGACGCCTAAGAAGGCCAGCACGCTTCCGGCCACGAGCTCGACGCCGGCGCTGCCGAAAATGAAACTTGCGGCTAACGCGATTGCGGCGGCGAGCGCGGTTCCACCGAGCACCATCAGATCGCGCCGCTCGAACGGTGCGCGCGAAAACAATTTGGCGAAGGGTACGGTGAGCGGATATTCGGCGTGCCACACGAACAGATTGAGCAAGAGCCGGCCGAAGAACACGATACCGACGGCGACGGCGAGCAGGACAGGGCGGGGCTGGAGTGTGAGCCCGGTGACGTTATCGACCGTGCGCAAACCCAACAGAAGGCTGAACAGGGCAAAGGCAATAATGGCTGCGAGAGCAGAATCTAACAGTGCAGGCCCGAGCCTCTGGCCGAACGATGTCGAACGCTCAGCCAAGGGCCTCAGACCTTTTCCACTTCGGGACGGCCAAGCAGCCCGGTCGGGAAAAAGATCAGCACGATCGCCAGCATCGAGAACGCCGCGACGTCTTTGTACTCGATGGTGAAATAGGCGGACCAGAAGGTCTCGATCAGGCCGATCACGAGTCCGCCGAGCATGGCGCCGGGCAATGACCCGATGCCGCCGAACACCGCCGCGGTGAAGGCTTTAATCCCCGCGATGAAGCCAATGTAGAAATCGATCACGCCGTAATAGAGCAGGTAGAGCAGGCCTGCGACGGCGGCCAAGCTCGCGCCCAGCACGAATGTCAGCGAAATCGTGCGGTCGACATTGACGCCCGACAGAGACGCCATCAGCCGGTCTTGCTCGCAGGCGCGCTGCGCCCGTCCCAACGCCGTGCGCGCGATGATGAGCCAGAACACAATCATCAGCACCAGCGTGGTTACGACGATCAGGATCTGGATGTTGGACAGAGTGACGGTGAACCCGGACTCCTCGAACAAGGTATAGCCACCGGTGACGACGGGCTGAAGCGGCTTGACCCGCGCGCCTTGCGCCACTTGGACGAAATTCTGCAGCACGATCGACATGCCGATGGCGGTAATGAGCGGCGCCAAACGAAACGACTCGCGCAGCGGCCGATAGGCAAGCCGTTCTACCGTCCAGCCCCACACCGCGGTGAGAAGCATGGCAAGCACAAGCACGATGAGAAGGGCGAGGGGGATCATGGTGACGCCCAGACTGAGCAGCGCCAGAAACAGAATCAGCGCGATGAAGGCGCCCACCATGAAGATGTCGCCATGGGCGAAATTGATCATGCCGATGATGCCATAGACCATGGTGTAGCCGATGGCGATCAGCCCATAGATCGAGCCAAGCGCGATCCCGTTGATCAGCTGTTGAAGGAAATAAGCCATTGGCCCCGCCGTCCCCTCAAGCCAGGCCTGCCTTCCGGTTAGCCCTCAGGTCCTGCCCCCGCCCTTTCTTAGCAAGAAGGCCGCGCCGCACACAACGCGGCTCATGGGAGGCCGAGATCAGAGCAGCAGATGCGAGCCGTCGCAGAAGGGCGGATCGCCGGTGTCCTTGCAGCCGCAAAGCAGGGCAAGCTCGGTGCGCTCGGCGGTGAACATCAGCGGCTCGATCCCGGTCCCGGTGTGGGAACCGTCGCAGAAAGGCTGTTTCTTGCTCCGTCCGCAGCGGCACCAGGCGTAGCGTTTGCCTGCCTCAAGTTCGACTTGATAGGGGTTAAGCTGCGGTCGCTCTGGCTCTGACATGGCAGGGTCCTTTGCAAGAGCTGGCCTTCTCAGGCCCGGGGCTTGAGCCCTGCTTAGCCAATTCGCCTTGCCGGCACAAGAAACTGTCGCCACTTGAGGGGTATGAAGACGCGAGCAACGTTGGAGCAAGCTGTTAATTCACTGGGAATCTGTTGGCCTCAGGATGAACTGACTGATTCGAAAGCCGAATCAACCCGCTGAGGTCGCACGAAAGAGCTTGAGTCGATGGCCCATCCGCACCATAGAGGGCGAAAAACCGGCCCCGTTCCCGCCGCACCGGCAGGACGGCGCGCCCGCAAAGGGCGCTTCAGTGGGGGACGGAGAGGGGCCGGGGTGTTTTTAGAGGCCGCTCATGGCTGAAGTCCTATTTGCCCTCATATCCATATCGGCGCTGTTTGCCTTGGCCATGAACCGGGCCTCGCTCCGGGTCTGGGCGCTTGCCATCGCCGTTATCACTTTGAGCGCGCAGATGGGACTGGCGCAGGGCCATTTGCATTGGCCGGTCCTTTCGCTCTGGTCGTTGCTGGGCTGGTTGGTCGCGGGGCTGCTCTTGGTCCTCAGCCTTCCCGGGATCAAGCGCAATTACATCGTGCTTCCCGCCTATCGCGCACTGAAAAAAGCGATGCCGACGATCTCCGAGACCGAACGCGAGGCGCTCGAGGCGGGGACCACCGGCTGGGATGCCGAGCTGTTCTCCGGAACGCCGAATTGGGAAAGGCTGCGCCGCATCGCGCCGATCTCGCTCACCGAGGAAGAACGCGCTTTTCTCGATGGACCGACAACGGAACTCTGCAAGAAGCTCGACGACTGGCGCATTCGCTACGAACTCCACGACGTTCCCGACGACATCTGGCGCTTCGTCTGCGACCAAGGGTTCCTCGGCATGCTCATCTCCAAAGAGCATGGCGGTCTTGGCTTCTCGGCCCAAGCGCAGTCGCTGGTTCTCGGTAAGATTGCAACGCGGAGCTCGGCGGGTGTCATCATTGTCATGGTGCCGAACTCGCTCGGTCCCGGAGAGCTGATCGAGAAATACGGCACCGAAGCGCAGAAGCAGCATTACCTGCCGCGTCTCGCCAGGGGCGAGGAGATTCCCTGCTTTGCGCTGACCGGTCCATTCTCGGGATCCGACGCCGCTTCAATGCGCGATATCGGCATTGTCGAGCGCGGACAGCATGACGGCAAGGACACGCTGGGTATCCGGCTCAATTGGAACAAGCGCTATATCACACTTGCGCCCAATGCCACGTTGCTCGGTCTCGCCTTCCGATTGTTCGATCCGGAGAATCATCTCGGCCGCGGCGAGGATATCGGCATTACGCTCGCGTTGATCCCCACCAGCCATCAAGGCGTCGAGATCGGCCGGCGGCATCTTCCCGGCGGGACGGGTTTTCCCAACGGTCCGACGCGAGGGCACGACGTGTTCGTGCCGCTCAGTTGGATCATTGGCGGCGAGGAGCGGGTGGGGCAGGGTTGGCGCATGCTGATGAACTGCCTTGCCGCCGGGCGGGCGGTGTCGCTCCCCGCCACGAGCGCCGCCGCCGCCAAAGGCCTGCTCCGGACCACCACGGCCTATGCCCGCATCAGAAAGCAGTTCAATCTGCCGATCGGTTTCATGGAGGGCGTCGAGGAACCTTTGGCGCGCATGATCGAGAACGCCTATGCGGTCGAGGCCGCCCGCGCGATGACGGCCTCCATGGTCTCGGCCGGCGAGAAGCCGGCGGTGATCTCGGCCCTGCTCAAATATGTGTCGACCGAACGCATGCGTCAGAGCGTGAACGATGCCCTCGATATCCACGGTGGCAAGGGCATCTGCGACGGACCGAGCAACTCCCTTCAGGGCAGTTATCAGGTGGTGCCGGTCACGATCACCGTCGAAGGCGCCAATATCCTGACCCGCACGCTGATCACCTTCGCTCAAGGCGCCTTGCGCAGTCATCCTTATTTGTTCGGCGAGATCGAAGCGCTTCAGGATGAGGATCGCGCGCGCGGCATCGAAGATTTCGCGCTCGCTTTTAACGATCATGTCGCCTTTACCGTGTCGAATGCCGCGGGCGCCTTGTTTCACAATCTGACCTTTGGCGTGTTCGCTTCGGCGCCGCCTAATGCCGGCGATACGCGGGCCTGGTGGCGAGAGCTTGCCCGCGCCTCACGCTCCTTCGCGCTGGTCGCCGATGCGACCGTGGCGCTGCTCGGCGGCAAACTCAAGGTCAAGCAGAAGATCGCCGGCCGCATGGCCGACGCCCTGGCCGAGCTTTATATTCTGTCCGCCGTGCTCAAGCGCTTCGACGACGACGGGCGTCCCAAAGAGGATGTCAAGGTCGTGGAATATTGCGCCAGGAACGGCCTCTACCGGTTCGACCAGGCCTTGCTTGGCACGTTACGCAATTTCCCGGTTCGATGGGCGGCTTGGCTGATGACGCCGCTGGTCTTTCCCTTAGGCTTGCGCCGGCGCCCGGCGAGTGACAAGGCGGGCAAACACATTGTGCGGGCAGCGCTTGAGCCCGGTGCGTTCCGCGACCGTCTGACCCGCGACATTTTCGTCTCCGACGACCCGAAGTATAACGCCGGGTTGCTCGACTATACGCTGGCGAAGATCGTGGCTTGCGCGGATGCCGACAAGAAGCTGGAACAGGCGATTCGCAACGGCGAGGTGAAGCGTTTCCACGGCAGGGACTGGATCGCTGAAGCGCAACAGAAGGACATCCTGAGCGAAACCGAAGCGCGCGATCTTGCCGAGCTTCGCGATCTCGTGGCGCGCGTCATCGCCGTTGACGATTTTTCGGCAAGCGAGGTCGTGCGCGAACAGTCGGGGCCGCCCCCCGAGAACGGCGCCTCCCGGCCTGAACATATTGCCGCCGAGTAACCGCGATCATGTCCGTGACACTTCCCAATTTGCAGGACTGGCATTTCAGCGTCGATTTCGAGCGCATCGCCTGGGCGATCTTCGATCGCAAAGGCGAGAGCATGAATGCACTCAGCCGCCGCGCCACCGAGGAGCTTGGCGAGATCGTCATGGCGGTGGAGGAGGGGGCGGCGAAAGGTGAAGTGCAGGGTCTCGTGCTCATCAGCGCCAAGGAGCGGAGCTTCATTTCCGGCGCCGATATTCGGGAGTTCGAAGGCTTCGACACCGAGGCCAAGATTACCGAGGTGGTGAAGCAGACACTTGATTTGTTCGACCGGATCGACCGGCTTCCCGTGCCGGTGGTGGCCGCCATCCACGGTTATTGCCTCGGCGGGGGGCTCGAACTCGCGCTCGCTTGCGATTGGCGGATCGCGGACCGTGAGGAGGACACGCGGCTCGGTTTTCCCGAAGTCAAGCTTGGCATCTTCCCTGGGCTGAACGGCACCGTCCGTGCGATCGAGGCCGCCGGCCCGATGGACGCGATGACCGCCATGCTGACGGCCCGCATGTTGCGCCCCACGGCGGCAAAGGCGATGGGCCTTATCGACCAGCTCGTGCCGACCCGCCACAGCCTGCGTTGGGCCGCGCGCAAGGCGGTGTTGCGAAAGCGCAAATCCCAGGGTGCGCCGTGGTGGAAGCGGCTGATGTTGAAACAGCCGGTGCGCGGGCTGCTGGCGAAGCAAATGCGGGCCAAGACCGCGGAGAAGGTTCGCGAGGAGCATTATCCGGCACCGTTCCGGCTGATCGATCTGTTCGAGCGCTACGGCGACGATCCGAAGCGCATGCGAACCGCCGAGACAGAGATGTTCACGCCACTCATGGCGAGCGAGGCTTCTCGCAATCTCCGCCGTGTGTTCAGGCTGTCCGAGATGCTGAAGGACGAGGCGCCTAAGGATGGGTTCAAGCCGCGCAAGGTGCATGTGATCGGCGCCGGCACGATGGGCGCCGATATCGCCGCCTGGTGCGTGGTCCAGGGCATGCAGGCCAGCCTTCAGGATCTTGACGAGGCCCAGATCGGCAAAGCGCTCGCCCGTGCCAAAAGCCTGTTCAAGCGGCGCCTGCGTAAACCGCTGGCGGTCGAGACGGCGATGGCCCGCCTGATCGCCGATCCGTCCGGCAAGCATGTCAAGCATGCCGATGTGGTGATCGAGGCGATTGTCGAGAAGCTCGACGTCAAGCAGACCCTGTTCCAAAAGCTCGAGCGCGAGGCCAAGCCTGGCGCCGTGCTCGCGACCAACACCTCCTCGCTCCGGCTTGAGGACATCGCCAAACCCCTTGCCGATCCTGGACGTCTCGTCGGCTTGCACTTTTTCAATCCCGTGGCGCAGCTCCCATTGGTCGAAGTGGTGCGCGGCGAAACAACGCGCGAAGACGAAGTGCGCAAGGCCTGCGCGTTTGTGACCGCCATCAACAAGCTGCCGCTGATCGTCAAGAGTTGTTCCGGGTTCCTCGTGAACCGCGTGCTTGCGCCCTACATGATGGAGGCGGTGCGCCGCTTCCAGCAGGGAGAGCCGCGCGACAAGATCGATCAAGCCGCGCTCAAATTCGGCATGCCGATGGGACCGCTCGAGCTTATGGATATGGTCGGTCTCGACATCGCCAATCATGTCGGCGAAGAGCTTGGTCTGGCGCCGGAAGGTAACAACCCGCTGGCGGCACTGGTCAAGCAAGGCAAGCTCGGCAAGAAGACCGGCGAGGGCTTCTATGTGTGGGAGCAGGGCAAGCCGAAACGGAAGCCGGCCGAATACAGTCAGGCTCAACTGGAGCGTCTCGGGCGGGAACTGGTGGAACCCATGCTCGACGAAGCTGAGCGCGCGCTGGCCGATGGTGTGGTCGCGACCGAGGACCACGTCGATGCCGGCGTGATCTTCGGCACGGGCTTTGCGCCGTTCCGCGGCGGCCCGCTCCACTACCGGCGCAAACGTGCATCGACGGCCGCCGCTGCGGCCTAGACGGGGCGAGGGGAGAGAGGAAAGAGATGGCTGAGGCTTCGGTGCGGCGTGTCGCGGTGTTGGGCGGATCGCGCATCCCCTTTTGCCGCTCGCACACCGCTTACGCCGAACTTTCCAATCTCGACATGCTGATTGCCGCGCTTGGCGGCCTGGTCGATCGCTTCGCTCTGCATGGCGCCCATATCGATGAAGTTGTCGGCGGCGCCGTGGTGACTCACGCCAAGGATTGGAACCTTGCCCGCGAAGCCGTGATCGGCAGTGCGCTCGCGCCCACAACGCCCGGCATCACCATGATGCAGGCCTGCGGCACGAGCCTCCAAGGCGCGCTTGGGGTTGCCGCCAAGATTGCCACCGGCCAGATCGAATCGGGCATTGCGTTCGGTTCCGACACGACCAGCGACGCGCCGGTCGTATTCCAGCGAAAATTCGCCCGGCGCCTGGTGACGTCGTCCCGCGCCCGCGGTCTTGGCCAGAAGGCTGCTGCCTTTAAGGGCTTTGCCCCCGCCGAGCTCGCCCCGCAGCCGCCCTCGACCGCAGAGCCGCGCACCGGTCTCAGCATGGGAGAGCATTGCGAGCTGATGGCCAAGGAATGGGGAATCACCCGCGAAGCCCAAGACCGGCTCGCCTATGAGAGCCATAGGAAGGCGGCGGCCGCCTATGACGAGGGTTTCATGGACGATCTCGTCGTCCCTTGTGCCGGTGTATTCCGCGACAACACGATCCGCGAGGACATTTCCCTGGAGAAGATGGCCGAGTTGAAGCCGGTTTTCGATCGCTCAGGGGCGGGCACGATCACGGCCGCCAACTCCTCGCCACTAACTGACGGCGCCGCGGCTGTCCTTCTGGCCTCCGAAGAATGGGCCGAAAAACGTGGAATTCCGGCCCAAGCCTATCTCGGCCTGGGCCGTACTTCCGCCGTAGATTTTGTGCAAGGAGAAGGACTTCTGATGGCGCCGACGGTTGCGGTGAGCGATCTCCTCAAGCAAACCGGCCTTGCGCTGCAGGACTTTGATTATTATGAGATTCATGAAGCCTTTGCGGCCCAAGTACTGGCGACTTTGAAGGCATGGGAATCGGACGACTATTGCCGCAACCGTCTGGGACGGAGCCAAGCCCTGGGGTCGATCGACCCGTCAAGGCTGAACGTCAAGGGCTCGTCAATAGCTTTCGGGCATCCTTTTGCAGCGACAGGAGCGCGTATCCTGGCCGTTTTGGCCAAGCTCCTGCATAGTCAAGGGGGACGGAGAGGGTTGATATCGGTGTGCACGGCTGGCGGCATGGGTGTCGCCGCGATCGTCGAAGGGGCCGGGATAGGGACCGAACCCCAGGCCGGATAGAAGGCCGAACGAGATAAATGGACGCGCAGGAAAGTGCGCCGCAGGGTGAATTAAGAGAGCCTCATCATGAGGCCGGCAGGGACAGGGGGTAAACGTAGTGATGGCCAACGGCGTCTTAGGCGTGTTGGTGTGACCCTTTCGGAGGTTCTTATGCGGCATGACGTTTGCGCTGCGGTGATCGGGCTCTTAGCCGGCTCCATCCTTCTGCCTGTTAGCCAGTCCCACGCGGCTTCAGCCGATCCCACCGGTTACTGGATGAAGCCGGACGCTGAGCGTGAATCCAAGATCTACGTCTTCAAATGCGGAACGGGAAAAAGACTGCTTTGCGCCAAGATCGCCTGGCTCAAAAACCCGATCGACAGCAAGGGCGGCCCCCTGCATGACGTTCGCAACGAGAATCCCTCACTGCGCGGCCGGGAGATCGTGGGATTGCCGATCTTCAGAGGACTGACCCCGAGCGCCCCTTCGACCTGGACTGGCAGCATCTACAATCCCGAGGACGGCCGTACCTATAGCGCCACGCTGACCGTCCTGTCGCAGAAGCGGATCCACCTGAGAGGCTGTAAAGCCTGGTTGTTGTGCGGTGAGAGACAGTGGTTCAGAACCGCGCCGCCGCCGCCGGAGACGCCCGCCGAACCCGCGGAGGGAACGGAGCAGATCGAGGCGTCCGTTACGCCTGAGGCCGCACCCAAATCAGCTTCGGCCGAACCGGGACTGCCCGGGCAGGCGACTCCAGCAACTTTGGAGTTCGCCACACCGGCGGAGCCCCCTGCGGACATCGATGCGCGGTACGGGTATCGCTTCCTCACAATTTCCAGCGCGCCCGATATGGCCACGCGTTTCAATGGCGAGAACGTGTCGAGCATTTTCCTCATGACCAAACCGGTCGCCACCGCTGTTGTCCCGGCCAAGGCTCAGCCGGCCGCACGGAAGCCGGTGGCGAGGCCGGCGCCGGTCACCACCGCGGTGGCGGACCCTGCGCCGGCAACGAAGCCTGCCGAACAGCGCGCGCCTGCGCCCCAAGACGCCGCCGCCGCCGCCGCCGAGGCTGACCCCGAAAGTGTCGATGGCCTCCCGACGGAAGCGGCCGAGGCCGAGATAGAGTCGGCGCCGCTGACCCGGCGCCAACGGCGTCTCTTGCGCAGACAGCAGCGGGAGCTGGAGCGAGCAAGGGAGTCGGGCTTGCCCTGGATAGAGTGAGGCAACGGGTCAGTAACAGCCCCAGCTGCTTCCAGTTCTTACCGTGATTGGCGGCGCGCTTCGGCACGCAGCGCCTTTTTCGACGGCTTGCCGATCATGGTCTTTGGTAATTCGTCGCGAAACTCGATTTCAGCCGGCAGCTCAAATTTGGAAAGCTTTCCTCCCAGGAACTCGTGCAGTTCGGCGGCCGTTGCCGTCTTATCGTCCTTCAGCTTCACGAAGGCCTTCGGCACTTCGCCGCGATATTCGTCCGGAATCCCGACCACGGTCACCTCGGCCACGGCGCCGTGCGCATACAGCGCATCCTCTATTCGCCGCGGATACACGTTGAATCCGGACACGTTGATCATGTCCTTGATGCGATCGACGACAAAAATGAAACCGTCCTCGTCCATATAGCCGACATCGCCGGTGCGGAAGTAGCGTCCGGCAAATGCCGCTTCGGTTTCTTCCGGCTTGTTCCAATAGCCGGTCATCACTTGCGGTCCCGAGACGCAGATCTCGCCAGGTTTGCCGAACGGCATCTCCTGATCTGGATCGTCGAGCGAACGAATCGACATCTCGGTGGCGGGCAAGGGAAGGCCGATCGAGCCTTCCTTTGCATGCGCGACCGGATTGCAGGTCACGACCGGCGAGGTCTCGCTCAGACCGTAGCCCTCGACCAGGCCGCTGCCGGTTTTGGTTTCGAATCCGCGTTTGACCTCGACCGGCAGCGCCGCGCCGCCGGAGATACAATATTCGAGCGAAGACAGATCGAATTTGGCGGAGCGAGGATCACGCAGTATGGCGTGGAACAGCGTCGGCACGCCCGGCATCATGGTCGGGCGGAGCTTCCCGATCAGCTTGAGAGTCGGGACGAGTTCGAACTTGGGCACGAGAATGATCTCCATGCCCGCGGCAATGCCGTAATTCATGACCGTGGTCATGGCGAAGACGTGGAACAGCGGCAGAATGCCAAGCACGCGGTCGACCGCGCCTGTTTGCTGGTCTCGCCAAGCGCGGACTTGACCGACATTAATGCTCAGATTGGCATGGCTGAGCATCGCCCCTTTAGGGGTTCCGGTCGTGCCGCCGGTATATTGCAGCACCGCGACGGCGTCCGGTGTGATCGGCGGCCGCTCATAGCGTCCATCGTTGGCGAGCAAGGCCTGCTCCAGCACGATCCGGTCTGCGAAATCGGAAGCCCCGATATCTGCAAGCTGCGCGCGTCGCAGCAATTTGAAGCCAACCGATTTCAAAGCGGGCAGGAGCGAGGCGAAGCTTGCAACGACGGCCTTTTCGAGGGCACCGCGTTCGAACATGGCCGTGACCTTGTCGAACAACAGGGCGAGATCGAGCGTCACCATGATGCTGGTGCCGCTGTCGCGGATTTGAAACTCGATCTCGTCGTGACTGTAGAGCGGGTTGAAATTGACCACCGTGCCGCCCGCTTTCAGCACGCCATAATAAAAGATCAGAAAGGTCGGCGTGTTGGGCAGCAGGAGCCCGACCCTGACGCCTTCGCCGACGCCGAGCGCCTGAAGGCCTTTGGCAGCTCGGTCCGACAGCGCGCCGATCTCGGCGAAGCTCAGCCGCTTTCCCATGAAATAGCTGCACGGTCGGGCGCCATAGGCCTGGACGGCCTCGTCGAGCAGACCGCCCATAAGGGCCGGGCGGAACTTCACGTCCCAGGCGACGCCCGGGGGATAGGATTTGAGCCATGGACGTTCGCCGGCCGCCTGCCGGGAAGACGCCGTCCTCTGGTGAGCGGAATCGGGCACTTTCGCCCTCCGTCCTTGTTTTTCATTAACTTGCGGGCCGCCAGGGGCCGCCAATTTGCACCAGCCCAACCGCTTGCGCCGGGGCCCTGCCACCACGATGTTACATCCGGAGACTATATTTATAGGTTGGTCCTGTCGCTAACCATGGGAAGCCCGCCCGCCGGCCGATCAAGATTATGCTGAAACAATGGCGGAGGAAGGCGCAAAAACGCCAATATTCTTGGCGATTACAACGCCGAACCGGGAAGGAATCGGGCTCGGTCCGCGGGTAGACTCGACAAGATTTTAAGTCTATTCCAATGCCCGACTTGCCCTCGGAATAGCGATGATTTAGCCAGGGACCAGGAGATACGGACCCCTAAAGGGGCAGGGAGACAGCAATATGGACGACGCCGCTACCAAGATCATCGAGATTTTGCGTAAGAACATGAAGGACCCGTCGAAGGCGGTGACGCTTGATACGCCCCTCAGTGAGCTTGAGATTGAATCGCTCGATCTCGCGGTCATCGTGTTTGATATTGAGGATACTTTCGGAATCGAAATTCCTTATAATGCCAATGAAGAGGTGGAGGCGTTCGCGACGGTTGGATCCGTCGTCGATCGGGTGAAAGGCATCATCGCAGAGACGAAGGCTTCCGGAGCAGCAGCTTAATCCAGCCAATTCCGCTCGGGGGAGTCTTCCCGGGACGTCGACCAGGCTTGGGAGTTCAACCTAACACTACATGACACACACTGATGGACGCAGGCGCGTCGTGGTCACTGGCCAGGGCGTCGTCACTCCTTTGGGCACTGGCGTAGAGAAATTCTGGGCGGCACTCAAAAAAGGCGAGTGCGGCATACGCGAGGTCCAAAGCTTTTCCACCGAAGATCTGTACATCACCATCGCCGGTGAAGTGCCGGACTTCGATCCGAAGGAACGGTTGAAAAGCAAACCGCTGATCCTCGCCGACAAATATTCGCAATATGCCGGCTGCGCGGCGCAGGAAGCCGTCGCCATGTCCAAGCTCGAGGTTCCGCTCAAGGACAACGCGGCCTACCGTGCGGCCTGCATCATTGGCTCGGGCGTTGGCGGCCTCACCACGCTCGAATTCTCCTACAAGATGCTGTTCAAGGAGAACAAGCGCGCCACCCATCCGCTGACGCTGCTCAAAGCCATCGGCAGCTCGGCGTCGGCCCATGTCAGCATCGAGTATTCCATCAAGGGTCCGACCTTCGGTGTGGTCAGCGCCTGCTCGACCGCGACCCACGCCATCGGCATGACCTATCGCATGATCCGTGAAGGCCTCGTCGATCTCGGCCTTGCCGGTGCGGCGGAGGCCTCTCTCAATTGGGGCGCGACCCGCGCCTGGCAGGCGATGCGGGTGCTCAGCCCCGACGGGCTGTGGCCGTTCGCCAAGCGCCGTAACGGGACCGTTCTCGCCGAGGGCGCCGGCATTCTCCTGCTTGAGGAGTACGAACATGCCAAGGCCCGCGGCGCACCGATCCTTGCCGAGCTGTTGGGCTACGGCATGACGGCTGACGCCGCCGATATGGTGAACCCCTCGATCGACGGTGCGTCCACGGCCATGCAAATGGCGATCGACGACGCCAAGCTCGCCCCGTCGGATATCGACTATGTGAACGCCCACGGCACGGCGACCGCGGTCAATGACATCAATGAGACCCGGGCCATCAAGCGGGTGTTCGGCAATGCCGCGAACAAGCTTGCCATCTCCTCCACCAAGTCGATGCACGGCCACTGCCTCGGGGCGGGGGGCGGCATCGAGGCGGTCGCCGCGGTCAAGGCCATCGGTGAAGGTTTCGTGCCGCCGACGGTCGGTCTCGACGAACCTGATTCGGAATGCGACCTCGACTACATCCCGAATCAAGGCCGTGACCGCGAGGTCAATTACGCCATGTCGAATTCATTCGCCTTCGGCGGCCTCAACGCCGTTCTCGTGTTCGGCCCGCCGCCGGCTTAGGCCTCGCATACAGCGTCCTCTGAAAGGCAAATGAGTCCGAGCCCTTAAGGCCCGGTATCTTCTTTCCCGCATCCGCACGTCCGGATTTCCCGCCGCGCGCCAGATTGCACCGGCCGCTAGCCCTTCCGTGAGCTTTGCGCCTAAGCTCGTGCTGGGCGACTTTGCGCTCGGGGTATCAGATCGGGGAGGAGATCATGACAGAGGCCTATGCCATCGAGCGGCCGGCGCTTAAGCCTGCCGCCTGCTTTTCTCTGCTCGCGCTCGTGCTCCTCGGCACACGCTTCGTCCAGGGCTTCATCTTCTGGGGCGGAGCGAGCCGGCGGCTGTTCTACGATTTCCATGAGATCGCCGGCGTCGACTTCGCCGTGAAGCTCGATTTCGAATCGCCGGCCTTTGTGGCCAACAAACTTACGCATGCCTTGCCCGGCTCGCTCTGGGTCCAAGCGCCGCTCGAATGGACGCTGCAATATCCGGATCTGATCGTCGCCTCGGTCTGGATGTGGACCTTCGCCGAACTCGCCGTAGGGATCGGCTTGATCTTCGGTTTGATGACCCGGCTTGCCGCTTTCGTCAGCATCGGTCTCAACGTCGCATTGATGCTGATCTTCGGCTGGATGGGCTCGACCTGCCTCGACGAATGGACCATGGCGGTCTCGGGCGTGGCTATGAGCAGCGCGGTGTTTCTCGCCGGCGGCGGCACCTGGTCGCTCGATCACCTGATCGGGCGCACCGAATGGGCGGGCCGTAACGCCTGGAGCGCCTGGCTGTTCAGCGGCCCGCTTCCGCTTGAGCGTCTCAAGGCGATGGCGCTTCTGCTGGCGGCGGTGGCGGTCGTGTTCACCGTCGGCAGCTACCAAATTCTGTTTGGCGCGGTGGTGTCGCCGCTACATTCGCGCGTGACCTTCCATCGCCACAATCTGGCTCTTTCCGATGTGACGGTGACAGAGGACCGTGGTGTCGCCTTCAAGGCGTATGTCGACTCTGGGCCCGACACGGGCGCGGCCTACGTGATCGCCGCCCGGCTGGTCGATGAAGCTGGCGAAACGATCGCCGAATGGGACGGGGCGGCGCTCGCCGCCTTGCCTGACACCGCCATCAGGAACGTCTACCCTTACGTCTGGGCCTCCCATTTCAAAACCGAGAAGATCGGGTTCAGCGGGCAGACCGGCGCGCGCGCGACCATTACCTTACCGCCGTCCGATGGGGCGGACGCCGAGCGCGGGCCGGCCGATGCGCTCGTGTTGGAGGCGATCAATGGGGCGACATGGCGGGCCGGCGTGGCGTCGAGCCCCTAGCCGGCCCCTTGATGCGCCACGGCCCTTGCGTGCCTTCCACGACGCTTGAAAGGCCGCGGAACCCGGCTGCCGGCGATCTTATCGGCGCCGGGTCCCGGAACCGTTGCGAGCAAGCTCTTGCCTTTCCTCCGGCGTTCCGACGGGGTGACCGGCCTTGGCCAATTGTCGCCTGCGCCACAGAGGCTTGCGCAAACGGGGCGCGATAAGCCATGAAATCGGCCACGCCAGGATGAGGCTCGCCACAACGACAATGGGAATCGCGATCCATAACCGGTCCGCTAGGCTCTCGATTGAAAGCACAAGAACGATGCCGATGCCGAACAGCACGGCGTTCGTCATTCCGTAGATGAGCAGTCCTATACGGCTTCTGGTCGATATTTCAGGTTCGGTGTTCATCGCATCTCGCTCAATCAAATGCGCAAGAGCCCAAAGCGAGTCGATGCCTCAGCCAGCGTTCAGGCGGGCCCGATCAGCCCGACTTGTGCTCGGGCTTTCCTTTGCGCTTTGTGGAAGCCATCTCCTCTAGTTCCTTCTCGCTCATGGACTGGTACATGGTCTTCGACGCGCCCTTCAACGAACTCACGTCTTGCTCACCGCGTTTGGCTGCTAGAGCTGCGCCCGCGGCCTTTTGCTGTGCTTTGGATTTCGCTGGCATCATAAGTCTCACGTATTGATGTGCTACGTCACCAACACCTCGGCAGCGGTGAAGTTCCTCGTGCGCCGGCGCGGGCCCTGCGTACAAATCAAATTCAATCTACGCCTCCCCGGTAGGGTGGCTTTCTTTCGGCTCATCCCGGCCGTGGACCTCTGCAGGAGGCGAAGTCGCTTCGACCGCGGTGAAGGCTTCCAGGATTTTGTATCGGTGCGAGGCACCTTCGGGCACGAGCCAAGAATCGCCGGGGGTGAGAGTGATGGTCTGCCCTTCGATCTCCAATTCGGCCTTACCCGAAATAACAAACCCCACCGTTTCGTAGTTGCGGGTGGAGGCCTCCTTTTGGCGGTTTACGGGCTCCTCCACCCACAAGCGCATGGAGAGGCTCTTACCTGAAACCAAATAGCGTTGACCCATCTCCCCTTGAGGCGAAGTGGCCGACTCGACCTTTTTAATCGTGGTATCGTGCATAGGCTCTTCCTTTAAATGCTGTTGCCATCGCGAAGTCAGGCCGCCTCAAGGCACTTTGCCTCCGCCTCAGGCTGCGGCACCTCGCCATCCATGATCTCGCCAAGCCTTGTTCTTGCGCGAGACAGTCTGGACTTGATCGTTCCCATCGTCACGTTGAGGATTTTTGCCGATTGCTCGTATGTCTTTCCCTTCAGCACCACCAATTCCAACACGGTCCGATGATCGTTGGATAGTGACACGAACGCTTTCTCGAGTTCGGCAAGCTTGAGGCTAGCTTCCTGCGGTGCAGACATTTGCGTGGTTTTGGCGGGTTGCAATTGCTCCAGCGAGATGCGCTCACGTTTTGCTCTGCGGCACTCATTCAAGAAAATGTTGCGCAGAATGACGATCAGCCAAGCCTGCAGGTTTGTACCCGGCTCCCAGGAGTCGATCCGCGCAATTGCGCGGGCGAGGCTTTCCTGAACCAAGTCGTCGGCCTGATCGGCATTTCGGCTCAGATGCCGTGCGTATCGCCGTAGCATCGGAATTTCTGACACCATCCGGGCGATCGTTTCGTGCTGTTGACTATTGGGCATCGTCTCAACCTCCTCGTGGCCAAGGTGATGTGGCGGTTTAAGCGAGGCACGGCAGGCCTCTAATCGTGCAGAAGAGTCAGCGGGGAATGAGCGGTCTGTCGCGCGGCATGGGCGAGTGCTCTTTCGAAAACCTTCAGTCTCCGTAATCCCGGTTCGACGCATTGCGCGTCCACTGAGATAGAAAATGGGGAGGTCGGAGACCCGCGGTAATCGGCTTCGAGCACTAGTATGCGGTCTCGCCCTGACTAGTCCGATAGGACTAGACCGTTGAGGACGGGGTGCGGACCGGGTCCGGGTTGGGGGAGTTGCCCTTCAGGAGGTGCCGATGAGGGAGACGGCCCTTGGAGTTCTCGCACGTTGAGGCTTACTTTTTGTCCAGACGCCCTTAAATCGGAGCACGGGTGGTCCACACGCCCCTTAGTAAGTCGCCCGCCAGCCGGTCACCGTGAAGCACTGAGACGTCGCCAGTAGTCTCGAGCACGGCAGCGCGAACATCGGAGATCTCAAGGACATTTGCCTCGCGCAACTTGGCAATCAGGTCGCCCTTGGTTACGCGGCTTCTAACAAGCGCATCCTCGAAGATCTCACCGTCTTTCATAAGCAAGAGAGGCTCGTTTTGGATAACCTTCTCAAACCATTCATGAGATTGTCTGATGCGGGCAAGCCCATATTGGAGAGCGAACAGTCCAGCCATGGCAGTCAGGGCTTGTACAAAGGCGCCCCAGCTGGTCGCTTGACTCGCTCCCGCCAGGAGCGACCCCATGCCGACCGTCATTACGAAATCGAAGTTGGTCATCTTCGAAAAAGACCTCAGGCCGACAAGCCGTACAAGACAGACGATCCAAAGAAGACTGATGGCCGAGAGGATTAAACCTCTTGCCACAATGTCGGGGATAACGATGTCAAAAAACATATCGGGCTAACTCCAGAGGTTTATGCGGGCGAAGCGCCCGGTGAGAGTCTTTTCCGGCCTAGATCAGGCCGAGGCCGCGAAGGCTGGCGTGGCCTTTCTTGCCGACGATAATGTGGTCGTGGACGATCACGCCAAGCGGCTTGCCGGCGGCGACGATCTGCTTGGTCATCTCGATATCCGCCCGCGACGGTGTGGGATCGCCCGAAGGGTGGTTGTGCACTAGCACGATTGCGGTCGCCGACAGCTCGAGCGCCCGTTTCACCACTTCGCGGACATAGACCGGGGTATGATCGACCGTGCCCGTCTGCTGCACCTCGTCGGCAATGATCTGGTTGCGCTTGTCGAGGAAGATGATGCGGAACTGCTCCTTGCTTTCGAACCCCATTGACGCCCGGCAATAATCGAGCACTTGGGCCCAGGAGGAGAGCACAGGCCGTTCCAGCACCTCGCCGCGCATCAATCTCAGCGCGGCGGCGCGTACGAGCTTAAGCTCGACAATGGCGGCATCGCCGATGCCTGGAACCTCGCGCAACAGCTCTTCAGGGGCGTTCAGGGCCTCGGCGAAGGTGCCGAAGCGCGCGATCAGCGCTTTGGCCATCGGCTTGGTGTCGCGCCTCGGTGCGGCGCGAAACAGGATCAGCTCGAGCAGCTCGTAATCGGGGAGGGCGTCGGCGCCTCCATCGCGGAAGCGGCGCCTCAGCCTCTCACGATGACCGAAATAATGTGGCTTCCCGGCATCCTTGAAGGCCATTCCCGATTAGCGCCGGTAAGGAGGGTGGTCCAGCTTTCCTGGCGAGACCGTAAACACCTGACAGCCCGTTTCGGTGACGCCGACCGTATGCTCGAACTGCGCCGATAAAGACCGGTCGCGGGTGACTGCGGTCCAGCCATCCGACAAAATCTTCACGTGCGGCTTGCCGAGATTGATCATCGGCTCGATGGTGAACAGCATGCCGGGCTTGAGCGGAAGTCCTTCGCCGGGCTCTCCATAATGCAGGATGTTGGGCCGGTCGTGGAACACGCGCCCCAGGCCATGGCCGCAAAAGTCGCGCACCACGCTACAGCGCTCGCTTTCGGCATAGGTCTGGATCGCGGCGCCGATATCGCCGGTGGTGGCCCCCGGCTTGACCGCCGCGACGCCCCGCATCAGCGCGTTATAGGTCACCTCGAGCAGACGCTCGGCGGCGCGGGAAATCTTGCCCAAAGCGTACATGCGGCTGGAGTCGCCATGCCAGCCATCGACGATGAGCGTGACGTCGATATTGAGGATGTCTCCCTCCTTCAGCACGCGGGTGCCCGGGATGCCGTGGCAGACCACGTGGTTGAGAGAGGTGCAGATCGATTTGGGAAAGCCGCGATAGTTGAGCGGGGCGGGGACCGCGCCATGGTCCATGGCGAATTCGAACACGAACCGGTCGAGCGCCTCGGTGGTCACGCCGGGCTTGACCTCGTCGACCAGGAGGTCGAGAGCCTCGGCCACAAGCCGGCCAGCCTTTGCCATACCGGCGAAGGCGTCGGCGCCGTGAAGCTTGATCTTGTTGTCACGCGCTTCCGCGCGGGCAAATTCGAGATTGGACATGGGACGCGATTATAAGGATTTGAGGGTCACTTAGGAGGAATTATGGCAATGTGCAACCGGCAGCGTGGGATGTTCGCGAGAGGCGGTCAAGACGATACATTTGGCCATTGGGGAACTCTATCGTGACGCCATGACCGCTCAGCAAGGCTCCGAACCCGTGACTGCCGCCCTCCTGGTAATCGGCGAGGAGATCCTGTCGGGCCGCACGCGAGACGAAAACATCACCTATATCGCCGCCTATCTCACGCGCATGGGCATTGTGTTGCGCGAGGTGCGGGTCGTCGCCGATGACGAGGAGGAGATCGCCGCCGCGGTAAACGCTCTTCGCCGGCGCTTCACCTATGTCTTTACCACCGGCGGCATCGGGCCCACCCATGACGACGTGACCGCCGACGCCATCGCCAAGGCCTTTGAAGTCGAGATCGCCGTCGCTCCGGACGCGGTCGCCGCCATGCGCAAGCGATTCGAGACCGAGGACCTCACGCCGGCGCGGCTGCGTATGGCCCGTGTGCCAAAAGGCGCCACCCTAATCGACAACCCCATTTCCCGGGCGCCGGGCTTCATGCTGGAGAATGTGATCGTCATGGCCGGTGTGCCGCGAATCATGCAGGTCATGCTCGATGCGGTCGCCCCGCGTCTCGCCAAGGGGAATCCCATTTTGACCCGCTCGGTCCGTCTCGATGTGCCCGAAGGCGATGCGGCTCCGGGTCTTGCCGATCTGCAAAGCTCCCATCCCGAGGTTCAGATCGGCAGTTACCCGTTCTTCGAGAACAAGCGTCTTGGCACCTATGTGGTGCTGCGTGCGACCGACGCGGACAAGCTCGCCGACGCCGTCGCTGGCCTGTGGGACCTGGTCTCCAAGCAGGGCTTCCACGCCGTAGCGGCTGTGGATGAATAAGAGCCGGCCGACGAATTTCGTTAACCAAGTTGGCCAAAACGAACCACTTCGAGCCAAGTGATTCGTTTTGCGCTTCCTGGCCGGCGGCCGTCCGGGCGCCATCGGTGGTGCTACGGCGAGCAGCGTCCACGTCGTTGCCGGGAACGATTTCATTCCAATCAGACTCGTAACTGCGATGAGTGAGTGCCGGCGATGCAGAGTGGGTCAGGCAGCGCGAGGCCGATCGCCGGGCGTGCGGGAACGCTCACACGAAACAATCGATGCGGATTAGAAACGCAGTCGATGGAAACGGAAGACAGAGATGATGAAATAAGAAAACGGAAGCGCTTGGTTGGGGCGAAACGATACCAAACACGCGCCGGCAAAGCACCGTGTGCGCTTGTCTAATCTATTGTTTTAAATGGGAAATTTGGAAATAAAAAAGGCGCGGGGACGAGCCCCGCGCCTTTGCCAGGTTATTTCTTTCTGGCTGCTTTCTTTCTGGTCTTACGACGAGCCGTACCCGTCTTCTTCGCAGTCGACTTCTTCGCCGCTGCGGTTCTGCGGGTCGTCTTCCGCTTCGTCGTACGCTTCTTTGCCTTGGCCTTCGTCTTGGCCTTTCTCTTTGCTGCCATAGTGCATCCCTCCTTCGGGCTGGCTGGCTGTTTAATTCACTCTAGCTACAACCGCTCGTCGCTCCGCACGTATCGCATTTGAGACACGTGCCGTTACGGACGAGGGTAAAGTTTCCGCATTCTCCACATGCTTCCCCTTCATAACCCTTAACGCGCGCTTCGGCCACAAGTTCTGTTGCGCCGCGTTCAGCGAGCGTCTCGACGGCACGAGCGACATGCTCGGCCGTCTCGGTAGAAGGGTCTTGGGAGGACGCGGCGGCAAAGCTTGTGGTACGCGGCTGCGCGTCGCTGCTGACTTGCGTCTGCAACGCACGCGCATGCGCACCAGTGCTCTGCGCTTTGCTCGGCGCATTAAGCTTTCGCTCGCCGAGTCGGCCACGGGTGTAGCCTGGCGAGACAAGAGCTTCGGTGGAACGCTTGCCTTCGCCCGCGTCACCTGAGCCGAGTGTTGTGCTGCCGATCTCGTTTGGATCAACATGTGCAAGCTCGTAGCGCCCTAAATAAGAAACTGCAAGCTCTCTGAACAAATAATCTAGGATCGAGGTTGCGTTCTTGATCGCCTCATTGCCCCGAACCGGACCTGCCGGTTCGAAGCGCGTGAAGGTAAACGCATCGACGAACTCTTCCAACGGAACGCCATACTGCAAGGCGACGGACACCGCGATCGCAAAGTTGTTCATGAGCGAGCGGAAGGCGGCGCCTTCCTTGTGCATGTCGATAAAGATCTCGCCCAGACGCCCGTCGGCATACTCTCCAGTTCTTAAATAGACCTTATGACCGCCGACCACGGCCTTCTGCGTGTAGCCCTTGCGGCGATCGGGCAGACGCTCGCGGTCGGCCCGCGCCCGTATGCGCTCGACCACCCGCTCGACGATCCGCTCCGCGACCACCGTGGCCCGTTGCACTTGCGGCTGGTCGGAAGCCACCGCGGCGAGCACTTCCTCCTGCTCGTCTTCTTCATCGGCCAGCAGCTGAGCGTTGAGCGGTTGCGACAGCTTGGACCCGTCGCGATAGAGCGCGTTGGCCTTGAGCGCGAGCCGCCAGGAGAGGAGGTAGGCCTCCTTGCAGTCCTCCACGGTGGCATCGTTCGGCATATTGATGGTCTTGGAGATGGCCCCCGAAATGAAGGGCTGCGCCGCGGCCATCATGCGGATATGGCTTTCCACCGAAAGGAAGCGCTGGCCTTTGCGCCCGCAAGGCGAGGCGCAATCGAACACCGGCAGATGCTCGGGGTTCAGTCCCGGCGCGCCTTCCAGGGTCATCGCCCCGCAGGCATATTCGTTGGCGGCTTCGATGTCGCGCTTGTCAAAACCGATCTCCGCCAGAAGGTCGAAATCGGGCTGGTCGATTCGCTCGGGCGACAGGCCGAGCGTGCCGGTCAGAAAATCTTCCCCGAGCGTCCACCGGTTGAACACGAATTTGATGTCGAAGGCCGAGGCCATCGCCTTCTCGACCGCGGCGATCTTTTCAGGGGTAAAGCCCTTGGCGGCCAGCGCGTCGTGGTTAATGCCCGGTGCGCCCTTCAGCGTGCCGCGTCCCACCGCGTATTCGATGATGTGCGTGATCGCGTCCTCAGCGTAGCCGAGCCGTTTCAGCGCCTCGGGCACCATGCGGTTGATGATCTTGAAATAGCCGCCGCCGGCGAGCTTCTTGAACTTGACCAAGGCGAAATCGGGTTCGATCCCGGTCGTATCGCAATCCATGACCAAGCCGATGGTTCCGGTCGGCGCGATCACGGTCGCCTGCGCATTGCGGTAGCCATGCTTGCGGCCGAGCTCGATCGCCTTCGCCCAGGCCTGGGTGGCATGAGAGAGCAGTCTCGGATCGGGGCAGGAGGCATGGTCGAGCGGCACCGGTGCGGTGGCGAGATCCTCATAGTCTGCCGTTTCACCGGCCGCGGCCCGGGCATGATTGCGCATGACCCTGAGCATGGCCTCCTGATTTGCCGCATAGCCGGGGAAGGGCCCGAGCTCGCGCGCCATCTCGGCGCTGGTGGCATAGGCGACGCCGGTCATGATGGCGCTCAGCGCGCCGCACAAGGCGCGGCCTTGCGGCGAATCGTAGGGAATGCCGGAGACCATGAGCAGGCCGCCGATATTGGCGTAGCCAAGGCCAAGCGTGCGGTACTCGTAAGAGAGCTGGGCAATCCGTCGCGACGGGAATTGCGCCATGGTCACGGCGATCTCGAGCACGACCGTCCATAATCTGATCGCGTGTTCGTAGGCGGCAATGTCGAAGCTGCCGTCCGCGCCGCGGAAGCCCATCAGGTTGAGCGAGGCAAGATTGCAAGCCGTGTCGTCGAGAAACATGTATTCGGAACAGGGGTTGGACGCCCTGATCGGCCCGGCCTCGGGGCAGGTATGCCAGTCATTGATGGTGGAGTGGAACTGGATGCCGGGATCGGCACACGCCCAGGCGGCGTAGCCGATCTGCTCGAACAGCGTCCGCGCCTGCACCGTCTTGGCCACCCCGCCGGTCTTGCGGAAGGTCAGGTTCCACGTGCCGTCGGCCTCGACCGCGCGCAAGAAGTCGTCCGTGACCCGCACCGAATTGTTGGAGTTCTGTCCCGATACGGTGCGGTAGGCCTCGGAATCCCAATCCGTGTTGTAGGTCGGAAACTGGATTGAGGTGTAGCCTTGGCGGGCGAATTGGATCACGCGGCGGACGGCGTTGTCGGGGACCTTGGCCTTGCGGGCCGCCTTGACCTCGCGCTTCAGGGCCGGATTGCGCTTGGGGTCGAAGCAGTCGTCGCCGTCGCCCTCGCAATTGACGCAAGCCTTGAGGATCGCGTTGAGCCGCTCGGACAGGACTTTCGAGCCGGTGACGAGCGCCGCCACCTTGTGCTCTTCAGTGACCTTCCAATCGATGTAGTCCTCGATATCGGGATGGTCGATATCGACAACCACCATCTTGGCCGCCCGGCGCGTGGTGCCGCCCGACTTGATGGCGCCCGCTGCCCGGTCGCCGATCTTGAGGAAGCTCATCAGCCCCGAGGACTTGCCGCCGCCAGAAAGCGGCTCGTTCTCGCCTCTCAGACGAGAGAAGTTGGTGCCGGTGCCCGAGCCGTATTTGAACAGCCGCGCCTCGCGGACCCAGAGATCCATGATCCCGCCCTCGTTGACGAGGTCGTCGGCGATCGACTGGATGAAGCAGGCATGTGGCTGGGGGCGCTCATAGGCCGAGGTCGAGGCTTTGACCTCGCCACTGGCAAGATCAACATAATAATGACCCTGGCTTGGGCCATCGATGCCGTAGGCCCAAAACAGGCCGGTATTGAACCATTGCGGGCTGTTCGGCGCCCCCATCTGCATGGCGAGCATGTAGCGGAGCTCGTCGTAGAAGGCCTGAGCGTCCTGCTCGGACGAAAAATAGCCGCCCTTCCAGCCCCAATAGGTCCAGGTGCCTGCCAGCCGGTCGAACACTTGGCGCGCGTCGGTTTCCCCGGCATAGCGCTCGGCCTCAGGCAGCGCTGCGAGGGCCGCCTCGTCGGGGACCGATCGCCACAGCCAGGACGGGACCGAATTCTCTTCGACGCGCTTGGCCTTTGCCGGCACGCCCGCCTTGCGGAAGTATTTTTGCGCCAAAATATCGGCCGCGACCTGGCTCCAATGGGCGGGAACCTGAAATCGCGACAGCGAGAAGACCACCGAGCCGTCGGGATTACGGATCTCGCTCCCGCTCTCCCGGAACGGGATCGCGTCATAGGGCGACTTGCCTGCCTCGGTGAAACGTCTCTCAATCCGCATCTTGGTCGCACCCCCCCTTTGGTTTTCGCGCTCAGCCCCCGATAGGCGCGCAACAGCCGAAGCTGGAGCGATTCGTCATGACCATCAATATATATGCAATAACTTCCTATCATACCACTAAAGGCTGTGGGTGAGCCTGGGAGCAGGGTGTGGACGCCGGGGGGATACCCGGTGGAACCATCCGGCGGGCCGGCGCCCAGCCGGGGGTGTTTGGCGCCAATTTCGCCGGGCTCTGTCCGCGATCCGGCCTTGCCTGGACAGGTCCATCCGCTTGAGGCCATAGTCGCGGCGCTGAGATGAGGCATCGAACCCCAAGATGAGACTGTTCAAGGAGCTCTTTACCTGGTGGACCGGCAACACCATCGGCACGCGCCTTTATACTTGGCGAAAGGGAGAACGCGTGGGCGAGGACGGACTCGGCAATATCTATTACCGCGAACGCGGCGGAAAGCGCCGCTGGGTGATTTATCGCTCTCTTGCCGAGGCGTCGCAGATTCCGCCTGAGTGGCACGCTTGGCTGCACCACACCGTTGAGGTGCCGCCGACCGAGGAGAGCTATAGCCCGCGGCCATGGGAGCAGGCGCATCGTCCCAACCTCACAGGGACCTACGAGGCTTACCGACCGCCCGGCTCGACGCTACGCGCAGGGACAACGAAACCTCCGCTGGATTACGAGCCGTGGCAGCCGAATTGACGGAGCCGGCCGTGCTCGACACCACCCCGCCCACGTCTGTGCAACAATGGACGGCGTCGGATTACGCCAAGAACGGCCGCTTCGTGCAGGAGCTTGCCGGTCCTGTGTTCAGCATGCTGGCGGCCAAGCCCGGCGAGCGGATCCTCGATCTCGGCTGTGGCGATGGCACGTTGACCGCTGAGATCAAAGCGCTGGGCGCCGATGTCCTCGGTGTCGATCTGAGTGACGACCTCTTGGCTGCGGCGCGCAAGAAAGGACTCGATGTCCGTAAGGCCGATGGTCATGCCTTGGATTTCGTGTCCGAGTTCGATGCGGTCTTTTCCAATGCGGCGCTCCATTGGATGCGAAATCCCAAATTGGTGATCGCTTGTGTGGCGCGCGCCCTTCGTCCGCGCGGCCGTTTCGTCGGCGAACTTGGCGGCCATGGCAATGTTGCGGCCATTGCCACCGCGATGCGCGCCGTCGGCGCACGCCGCCACGTCGACCCCGCCGTGATCGCGCCCTGGTTCTTTCCGACGGAGGAAGAGTATCGCCGTCTTCTTACCGAAGGCGGATTCACCGTCAAAGAGATTGCGCTCGCGCCGCGCCCAACGCCGCTCAAGACCGGCATGGAGGGCTGGCTCAGGACCTTCGGCAGATCGTTCTTCGATCAATTCCCTGAGCCTGAGCGCAGCGAGGTGGTAATAGAGGTCACTGACTTGTTGCAACCCTCGCTGTGCGACGCGCAAGGGCAATGGACTGCCGACCACATTCGGCTTCGATTCTTTGCCGAGCGCGAGGCCTGATGCGGTCCGCCACACCAATGCCCCAATCTTGGCAGAGGCGTTCGATGCCGGGGGTTGATGAGAACGAAACGATCTGGCTGTCCAAAAGGGCCACCGGAGCGACAGTCAACAGATCCGTTCGGACGATGCGTGGCATGGCAGAACGAGCAAGACGAAAGACCGCACGCTTGAGCGGCAGCCGATTTACTCTCTTATGGCTTGCGCTCGCGTTTGCGGCGAGCCCGGCCCATGCCGAGGCCATTAGGAATGAAATCGCGGTGTTCGCCGCTCTCGACAAAGTCACGGGGCGCATCAACCATTTGGAGATCCCCATGAACCAGACGGTCGAGTTCGGCGCGCTCAAAGTGACGCCGCGGGTGTGCGATACCCGCCCGCCTACCGAGCCGCCCCGCACCACATCCTTTGTCGAAGTCGACGAGACCACGCTCACGGGCGAGGTGCATCGTATCTTCACCGGCTGGATGTTCGCCGAAAGCCCCGGCCTTCACGCCGTCGAGCACCCGGTGTTCGATGTATGGCTGACCAGCTGCAAGACCAATTCGGCGCCAGCAGCTTCCGGCAACGCCGAAAATGCGGCTGTCCCGGAGGCTGCCCCTGAGGCCGCGCCCGAGGCCGGGCCCGCCGCCGCCGAAGCGCCCGCCGACGCGCCGCCGGCGGCGGAAGCCGCTCCCGAACCGCTTCCCTGGGCCGTGCCGCCGCCCCCTAACGCAGCCTCCAGCAATCCCTGAAATTCGTCGCGGCTGACCTCGACGGCACCGAACCGCGCGAGGTGACCGGTGACGAATTGCGTGTCGAGCAAGCTAAATCCGCCATAGATCAAGCGTGCCACGAGATAGACGAGGGCGATCTTGCTCGCGTCGCGCGCTCTGGAGAACATGCTCTCGCCGAAGAAGGCGCGGCCGAGATGCACGCCATAAAGGCCGCCGATCAGCGTGCCGTCCTGCCACACCTCGATCGTGTGGCAATGTCCGAGCGCAAACAGCTCGCGGTAGAGGCTCCTGATACGGCCGTTGATCCAGGTCGATCGGCGGCCTAGACGGGGCGCCGCGCAGCCGTCGATCACCGCCTCGAAATTTCGATCGACCCTGACATCGAAGCCGCCATTACGGATGGTGCGGACCAGCCGCCGCGGAATATGCATCCCGTCGAGCGGAAGAATGCCGCGCCGCTCCGGCTCGATCCAGTAGAGGGCGTTGTCCTCCGCGCTCTCGGCCATCGGGAAAATGCCGCAGGCATAGGCTTTGAGAAGCACCTGAGGCGTAATCTCGATGGTGACGTCATCGATCGAGGTCATGAGCTCTTTGCTCGCTTGGCGGACTTGGCGAGGTAGTTCTCCAGCCAATGAATATCGTAATTGCCGTCGACAATGTCAGGCTGGGAAATGAGCGAAATGAACAAGGGTATGGTCGTCTCGATACCGTCGACCACGAACTCCCCCAGCGCCCGTTTGAGCCGCATCAAGCATTCGTTGCGAGTGCGGGCATGGACGATCAGCTTGCCGATCAGGCTGTCATAATAGGGCGGAATGATATAGCCGGCGTAGACGCCGGAATCGACTCTGACACCCAGTCCGCCCGGCGGATGAAAATGGGTGAGCGTGCCCGGCGACGGCCTAAAGGTCTCGGGGTTCTCCGCGTTGATGCGGCATTCAATGGCATGGCCATTGAAACGAATGTCGTCCTGGGTCAGCGAAAGCGGCGCGCCGGCCGCGATCCTGATTTGCTCGATGACAAGATCGAGCCCGGTAATCATCTCGGTGATGGTGTGCTCGACCTGGAGACGGGTATTCATCTCGATAAAATAGAACTCGCCATCCTCGTATAAGAATTCGACGGTGCCGACGCCGCGATAGTGCAACGCTTGCATCGCCTTGGCGACGGTCTCGCCAATGCGCACACGCTCGCTCTCATTGAGCGCAGGCGAGGGGGCTTCCTCCCAGAGCTTTTGATGGCGGCGTTGCAGCGAGCAGTCGCGCTCGCCGAGATGGATCGCGTGGCCCCGGCCGTCGGCCAAGACTTGAACCTCGATGTGGCGGGGGTGGTTGAGATATTTTTCGAGATAGACCGTATCGTCGCCGAAGGCTGCCTTTGCTTCGGCGCGGGCGGTCGCTAGAGCCGGTTCAAGCTCATTGTCGAACAGGGCTAGCTTCATGCCCCGCCCGCCGCCGCCGGCCGCCGCCTTCACCAGAACCGGGTAGCCGATCTCGCGCGCCGCCTTCGCTGCATCGTCGAAATTCTTGACCGGGCCGGAGCCGGGCACGACCGGAATGCCGATCTTCTGCGCCGTCGCCTTGGCCTCGATCTTGTCTCCCATGAGCCGGATATGCTCGGCCGTAGGTCCAATGAAGGCAATGTTGTGCTCTTCGAGGATCTCGGCGAAGCGGGCGTTCTCGGCCAGGAAGCCGTAGCCCGGATGCACCGCATCGGCGCCGGTAATCTCGCAGGCCGCCACGATCGCCGGAATATTGAGATAGCTGTCCTTGGCCGGGGGCGCGCCGATGCACACGCTCTCATCGGCAAGGCGCACATGCATGGCGTCCGCGTCCGCGGTCGAGTGCACCGCAACGGTGGCGATGCCGAGCTCCTTGCAGGCGCGCTGAACCCGAAGCGCGATCTCTCCCCGGTTGGCGATCAGAATCTTGTCGAACATCGCGACGCGGTTAGGGTTGCTCGATCACCACCAGCGGCTCGCCGTATTCGACCGGCTGGCCGTCCTCGACCAGAATGGCAATGACGGTGCCCGCGCGGGGGGAGGGGATCTGGTTCATGGTTTTCATGGCTTCGACAATGAGGATCGTCTGTCCCGCTTCCACCTTCGCCCCGATCTCGACAAAAGGAACCGCGCCGGGCTCGGGCGCGCGATAGGCGGTGCCGACCATTGGCGAGGTTACGGTACCTGGATGAACGATGTATTCCTCGGCTTGGCTCGAAGTTCTTTTCGCCGAACGGGCGCCGGCCGGGCGGGGGTTTTCGTGCGGTTCGGTCTGCGGCAGGTCGGTGGTGAGCGTGGTGGTGAGGTTCACGCCGCGTGCCACCCTGATCCGCCGCCCCTCGTGCTCGACCTCGATCTCCGTGAGTCCGGTCTCCTCCAGCAGAGCCGCAAGCTCACGGATCAGACCTTGGTCGAACTTGCCCCCTTTCTCGGTCATGGGTGGCGTCCTCTTTCTTCTGCCGTCACTTGGGTTTGCCGGCCGTAAGCGCAGCCGCCAGGGCTTCGATGGCGAATTCATAGCCAAGTCCCCCGAAGCCGCAGATTACGCCTTTGACGGCCCTGGAAAGATACGAATGGTGACGAAACGGTTCGCGGGTGAAAATATTCGACAGATGGACCTCGACCGAGGGCACCGGGCAGGCCAACAAGGCATCGAGCAGGGCGATCGAGGTGTGGGTGAAGGCACCGGCATTGACGATCAACCCATCCGCTTCGGTTCTTGCCTCCTGGATCCATGCCACCAACTCACCCTCGTGATTGCTCTGGCGAAACACAACGGAAAGTCCTAAGGCCGCCGCCTTACGCTCGCATCTGATGCGCAGATCCTCGAGCGTCTCCCGGCCGTAGACCTCCGGCTCTCGGGTCCCAAGCAGGTTAAGATTGGGACCATTCAACACATAAATCGGCTTGGCCATGGCGGCTAGGAAACGCCTGTAAGGACGGGGCGCACGCGAGTTCCCATGCGTTGCCCCGGGCCGGGGCGATTGGCCCCATTTACCAGCTTTTCAGCCATTCGGCAAAATGAGTGCGGGGTCCTGGCCGTTTGGGTGCCGCCGTAAGACGCTCTAACAGGTCGCCGCGCAACCCTTCTCGCGGATCTCGGTGACCCTTTCGACCAGTTGATCGTGGAGGTCGTCGGGCGCGCCGGGTAACATGATATCGCCGATCAGGTAGAGCGGCGTTCCTTGCAGGCCGAGCTTCTGAGCAAGCTCCCTGGTTTCTTCCAGGCTCTGTTCGACCGAGGGGTCTTCCATATCCTTTTCGAGCTGCGGGATATCGAGACCGAGCTCGTTGGCGACGCGTAGGGCCTTATCTTTGTCGACCTTGCCCTGGGCTGCGAACAGCTTCTGATGCATCTCGAAATATTTTCCTTGCTTTCCGGCGGCGAGAGCAACCTTAGCCGCTCCTTCCGACTCCTCGCCGAAAATGGGGAGCTCCTTGAACACGACACGCACCTTGTCGTCGTCTTCGATCAGCTTAACCAGTTCGGGCATTGCCCGGCGGCAGTAGCCGCAATTGTAGTCGAAGAACTCGACCACGGTCACATCTCCATCGGGATTGCCCGCGGTATAGGCCAGCGGTGAACGAAAGATCGCGTCGGAGTTGTCGCTGATTACTTCTTTCTGGTGTTCGGCTTGCTTGACCTGCTGACGCTCTTCGAGCTCGGTGGTCATCTCAACCAGGATCTCGGGATTTTCGGTAAGATGCTTGCGGACGACGTCGACGATCGCCTTCTCATCCAGCGCTGCGGCAGCTGGCTGATCAATGGCTTCCGGTGCGGTGCGCAGGACGACGGCCAAGGTGGCCGCTGCTACGAGCGCGGCCACGATTGCGGCCACGAGCGCGGTGACGAGGCCTGTCTTGAGGGTCATGTTTGGGATCTCCGGGGGGTTTTGAGTCAGTTCGTTTTCGGAATTTCGAAAGCCAGAATATCGTCGGCCTTAAGCCAATTCGGCGTGCCGTCGACAAAGCCGTCTCTGGCCCGCTTGGCCTGCTGCTTGGCCCGTTTCAACTGTCCTTCATAGAAATAGGCTTCGGCCGACGCAAGGGAGGCCCTCGCCATGAATTGCTTCTTGGCGCCGGCGGCTTTTGCCTCCTCGGCTTTACGGGCGTAGGCCACCGCGAGCTGACGATAGCCCATTGCCGAGTTGTCTTCGCGCACAAGCGCCCTGCGGAGATTGGTGATGGCCTCGTCGACCAGCTTTTTATCGTTAGTGCCGAGCAGGACCTGACCCAGCATCACCTGGATCAGCGGCTCATTGGGGCTAAGCCTTACCGCCTCGCGAAGCGGCGCAACAGCGGCAGCCGGATTTCCACTTTCGAACAGAAACTGGCCTTTGAGCTCGTGGAAATAGGGCCAATCGGGCTTGGCGGCAATCAATGCATCGATCAACGGCGCGGCAGCCTGCATCCCGGATTTGCGGTAGGTGGCGACAGCTCTTGCGTAATACGCCGGCAGCGTTTGATCGGTCTCGGGATAGCGGCTGAACACAGCATCCGGGTCGACGAGAAAGCCGAACATCTTCGCCTTCATCAAGTCGTGCCGGAGCTGGAGCTCGGGGGGATCGACGTTGTTGTAGTAAGGGCTCGCCGCCACAAGCTCCCTAAGCTGCACGATACGCTGTTGCGGCAATGGGTGGGTCTGCATGTACGGATTGATTCCTTGGATGCCGACCAGCTTGCTGCCCATGAACTCGAAGGTCTCGATCATGCCGCGACCGGATTGTTTGGTGGCATTGAGAAACGTCATGGCGGCTTGGTCGGCCGACGATTCTTCACTCTGGCGGTAGGCGAGCAAGCTGCGCAAGGCCATGTTCTGTCCGCCAGTGGCCATGCCCATGCCTGCCTGTCCGATCCCCGGTGCCCCGGCAAAGGCGCCTCCGACCATCGCCACGAGGCCGAGCAGTTGCATCATGAGCGCCGCCGATTTTGCCCGCGAGACCTGGGTGCGCAACCGGGAGAGATGACCGCCGGTGATGTGCCCTGTTTCGTGAGCAATGACGCCGATCACCTGGTTAGGCGTCTTTGCCATCATCAAGGAGCCGGAATGCATAAACATGTTGTGCGCGTCGACGACAAAGGCATTGAAGTTAGGGTCGTTGATGAGATGAATGCGAATTGATTGAGAATCGAGTCCGGCCGCGTTGAAGATTGGTTTGGCGTAGATGCGGATCAACGATTCAGTTTCGGCGTCGCGTATCAGGCCTTGCGCGTCGGCCGTGGTCGAGGCGATCTGAGCGGCGGCGAGTCCGCCAACCAGGATTGCACGCAGCCGCCGCCGTGGGGCTGATCGGGGTCGGACTTGAGCCACAACAGACATGATTTGGTTTGTTCGGTTCGGCTTCACGAGCGCCGCGGCGGAAGCGGCCCATTCTCGCGCTCAGCGCTGATGCACTGACAGACCGCCTCGGACATCTCTCGGCCAATAATTTGCTTCATTGAATACGGCGACACCGTGACGCTTCCCAATCGACCGGCAAGCGGCAGCGTATCTGCCACCGCCGGGGTTTCCTTCTCTTAGCGCTGCCACCACCCGCGGCGGCGTGGCGCCTCCTCTTCACCTTGACTTTCGGCATGGGCCTCGCCGGAGGGGGCCGCCTCGACCGGAGAGACGGTGTCGACCGCAGGAGCGGTCTCGAGGACAGGTTCGGCCTCGTGCGCGAGCGCCTGATCCCGGCGCCGGTTGGCGCCGTTTTGCAGAACATCCTCACCGGCTGGAGCGGCTCTCTCGCCATCGGCGTCGATGCCGCCCTCGGCCTGCAACGCTTCGTCAGATGTCCGGCGGGACCGTTGACCGCCGCGGCCGCGACGTCCTCCCCGCCGTCCTCTCCGCCGCGGTCCTTTGCGGCTTTGCGTATCGCCGGCCTCTTTCGTTTCGTCGGCCTTGGTATCTTCGGCGGAAGCGGACTCACCCTTCTCCTCCGCCTCTTCGTCGGAGTCCTGAGAGCTCGCGGACTCTTGCCGCGGCGCCTCGCTACCTTCAGGGCGGCGGCGGCGGCGGCGGCGCTTTGACCGGGATTTTGCCGGTTCGGCGTCAGCCTCCTCGGCGGCCGCAGGCAGTTCCTGGTGATGAGCCCAATCCATATGCACCGCGGCCGGGCCATCGGTGATTTCGCCTTCCGCCGCGCGGTCGATCACGAATTGGGAGACATGCATGTTCTCATCGGCGACCACCATGATGGGAACCTGATAGCGCTGCTGGATGTCGTTCAGGTGAGCGCGCTTTTGATTGAGGATGTAGAGAGCCACCTCAACCGCGGTGGTGGCGACCAGCGGCATCACGCCGTCGGTGATGAGCCGGTCTTCGATCGAGCGCAGAATGTCGAGCGAAACCGACTCGACGGACCGCACCATGCCGGTCCCCTGACATATCGGGCACGGCGTCGTCGAGCCTTCGAGCATGCCCGTCCGCAAACGCTGCCGTGACATTTCGAGCAAACCGAAATGGCTGATGCGGCCGACCTGGATGCGCGCGCGGTCGTGACGCAACGCTTCCTTCAGGCGCCGCTCCACCAGCCGATTGTTGCGGCGCTCGTCCATGTCGATGAAGTCGATCACGATCAATCCGGCGAGGTCGCGCAACCGCAGTTGCCTGGCGATCTCTTCGGCGGCCTCGAGATTGGTCTTAAGCGCCGTGTCCTCGATATTGTGCTCGCGCGTCGCCTTGCCCGAGTTGACGTCGATCGACACCAGCGCCTCGGTCTGGTTGATGACGATATAGCCGCCCGATTTCAGCACCACATGCGGCGAGAACATCGCGGCAAGCTGACGCTCGACCTGGTAACCGATGAAGACGGGCTCCGGCTCTTTGTAGGGCTTCACGTTCTTGGCGTGGCTCGGCATCAGCATGCGCATGAAGTCCTTGGCCTCGCGATAGGCATCGTCGCCGGCGACCAGCACTTCGTCGATGTCCTTGTTGTAGAGGTCGCGGATCGACCGTTTGATCAGGCTCCCTTCCTCGTAGACCAGCGCAGGAGCCGTCGATTTCAGGGTCAGTTCCCGGACGTTCTCCCATAGCCGCAAGAGATAGTCGTAGTCGCGCTTGATCTCGGTCTTGGTGCGCTGAGCGCCGGCGGTGCGGATGATCAACCCCATGCCTTCCGGCACTTCGATCTCGCCGGCGATTTCACGTAGACGCTTACGGTCGGCAGGATTGGTGATCTTCCGCGAGATGCCGCCGCCACGCGCCGTATTGGGCATGAGTACCGTGTAGCGACCGGCAAGCGAGAGATAGGTGGTGAGAGCGGCACCCTTCGTGCCCCGTTCCTCCTTGACCACCTGCACCAAGATGATCTGCCGGCGCCGGATCACTTCTTGGATCTTGTAGGGACGTCCGCGCCGGCGCCTTGCGCGCTCCGGCACCTCTTCGAGGACATCCTCGGACCCGACCGATTCGACCGTGTCACCCACGGCGTCGCCGTTGCCTTCCGGTGCAATGCGCTGACCGACGATCTCGCCCGGCTCGGAGTCGTCTTCCGCATCCTCGGGCTCGCGCGAGGCGAGGCGCTCTTCCGTTTCGACCTCTGGCGGCTCGGCCGGTTCGGAGACCTCATGAACGAGGTCGCTGGGTTCCATGGCGACCACCGGAGAATCGTCACGCGGCGTCGTATCGATTTCGTCTTCGTCGTCTTGCTCGAACTTGGCCACCGCCAGACCCGGCTCGATAGCGTTCGGCGTCTCAGTGTCGCGGCGTGCTGGCTCTTGGCCGCGCCCGCGGCCGCGCCGTCCGCGCCGGCGCCGCCCGGCCGCAGCCTCATCCTCCGCGGCCTCTTCCGCAGAGGCGCGGCTTTGCTCGGCAGCCTCTTCTTCCAGCAACGCCTGGCGGTCGGCTACCGGGATCTGGTAGTAATCAGGATGTATTTCTGTAAAGGCTAAGAAACCGTGGCGATTTCCACCATAATCGACGAAAGCTGCCTGTAATGAGGGCTCAACTCGTGTGACCTTAGCAAGATAAATATTACCTCTGAGTTGTTTCTTACTCGCCGATTCGTAATCAAATTCCTCTACGCGGTTGCCCTTTACTACGACGACCCGAGTTTCCTCCGGATGCGCCGCATCGATTAGCATTTTGCTTGGCATGTTGTGTTATCTCCGCCGCGCGGGTCTCAGAGGACGGAACTGAAATCCGCCGATCCAGCTTGGGGTCCGAGCCCAGCGCGCGCCAAAAACCAATGGACCATGATTCGCTGCGACGCCCCGTTGCCGCCCCTGCTTTAGGGCTCGGGGGCGCGGCCATCGCCGGCCGGCCGGCGACCGGCAGGAACTGTAAAGCCTCACTATTTCCGAGACTTATCGAATCACACCGATCTTGCATCGCAGTCCTCGTCGCCGCGTTTCCGACGCGGCTTGAGAAATTCGCTTTCGACGGCTTTCGTCTGTAAGCCGTCTTTTCTGCGTCCGGGCCGTTCGAATGAGGCCTGACGCGGGAAACAATTCCGCCTGTATCGCCGTTTGGCGTCCAGGGGTCTGGCCCGCAAAGGAGCCTGACCCTTATTACGGGTTTGGCGGGAGACTTGGCAAGTGCCGCAATGGCGGGCCTGCAAAAAGTGGCCACAACAGTCGCTTAACGACTGCGTGGTTAAGATTTGACGGAAAGAGCGCCTATTTTGGCGCACTATCGGCGCTTCCGCCCTGGTCCGTCCGGGCGGTCGCGACGGGGCGGCTCAGGGTAACGGGGACCAATGCGAATCAAACGTGCTTTGCTTTCGGCTGTGCCGATAATGGCTCTCGCCGCCGGACTCGTGCCGGGACTGATCGAGGCCGAGGCCCTCGCAGCCGGCAGCAAACCCAAGCCGGCAGTTGCCAAGGATGCGCGCGTTGCCGGTGACCGGGAACGAACGCGCTTCATCGCCGATCTTTCGAAGAAGGTCGATGTTCATGTCTTCGCGCTTGGCAATCCCTACCGCGTCATCGTCGATGCGCCCGACGTCAATTTCCAAATGCCCGATGGGATCGGCAAGGAGAAGCGGGGTCTCGTCACCGCCTACCGTTTTGGACTATTCGCACCCGGTAAAGCGCGCATCGTCATCGATGTGAGCGGGCCGTTTGTCATCGACAACGCGTTCGTGCTTGAGCCGCGTGACGATCAGCCTGCGCGCCTCGTGGTCGACCTGGTGCCGACCGACGAGAAGACGTTCCTCGCCAAGCTCAAGGAAGCCAGCCCGCGAGCCGAGGTGACGGCGACCGCCGCTCTTCCGGCGCGACCATCGAGGCCTCCCGATGCCAAACCCGTGGTGGTGTTGGATCCGGGTCATGGCGGTATCGATCCCGGAACCAGCAGCGCATCCGGCATGACTGAAAAAGAGGTCGTGTTGACGTTCGCGCGCGTGCTCAAGTCCAAGCTCGACGCGACCGGACGTTATGAAGTCTATCTAACCCGCGACGACGATACGTTTCTGCCGCTGCGCGAGCGTGTGGCATTCGCTCAGAAGAAGGCGGCCAGCCTGTTTCTCTCGATCCATGCTGACTACTTCCCCCAAGACATCGACAAAACCACCGGTGCGACCGTTTATACCCTGTCGGAAAGGGCCTCGGATGAAGAGGCCAGGGCACTCGCCGCCAAGGAGAATTTCTCCGATGCGCTTGCTGGAGTTGAGCTCCCGAGCGATTCCGATGAGGTCTTGGCTAACATTTTGATCGATCTGGCCCAGCGCGAGACTCAGAACCGCTCGGTGGTTTTTGCCCGGTCGATCGTCGGTGAACTGGGAGCGCGCCGCGGCGCTTTGCACACAAGGAAGCTGAAATCGGCCGGATTTCGCGTGCTGAAAGCGCCCGACGTGCCTTCGGTGCTGCTCGAACTCGGGTTTTTGAGCAATCCCGACGATGAAAAGCTCCTGACCTCCAAGGATTGGCGCAACCGCACCGCCGAAGCGGTGATAAAATCGATCGATGTCTATTTCGCCAAGCGCGTGGCCCGGAGCCCGTATTGATGGCCGCCGGGAAAGCCCTCAAAAACCGATAATTTCCCGAGACGGCAGCGTTTTGTTGCCATAATCTTCACTAGGGTTGCTTGGCAAGACCCCAGCACTTCTTAAACGGGTTTGGGACGGGTTCGAGCATGGACATTACGGCTCCAGTCAAGCCGCCGGAGCGTGGGCGGCGCCGCAAACGCCGCGGCGGATTCTTCCTGCGCTTTCTGGGGTTCGTTTTCGCCGCGGGGATGATCGTCTTTATCGTCGTGGCCGGCGCCGCGGCTTTCGTGTTGTGGAAGGTGTCGAACGAACTCCCGGATTACGAAGTGCTCGCGAATTACGAGCCGCCGGTGATGACACGCGCGCACGCCAACAACGGTCAGCTCATTTCCGAGTTCTCGCGCCAGCGGCGCATCTACGTGCCGATCACCGCAATCCCGGCCTGCGTCATCGACGCCTTTATCTCCGCCGAGGACAAGAATTTCTATCAACATGGTGGTCTCGACGTGCAGGGCATCATTCGGGCCGTCGTCACCAATTTGAGCAATGCGCAATCGGGCAGGCGCTCGGTTGGCGCCTCGACGATCACCCAACAGGTGGCCAAGAATTTCCTTCTGACCAAAGACCAGACCATCGAGCGGAAGCTTAAAGAGGCGATCCTTGCCATCCGCATCGAGCGCGCCTTCACCAAAGAGCAGATCCTTGAGCTCTATCTCAATGAAATCTATCTCGGTGTCGGGGCCTATGGCGTCGCGGCCGCGGCGCAGTCCTATTGGGACAAGGCCTTGAACGAGCTGACGCTTGCCGACTGTGCTTACCTTGCGACGCTCCCCAAAGCGCCCAGCAACTACGATCCGTTCAGGCATCCCGACCGGGCCATCGCGCGGCGCAACTGGGTGATCGACCGGATCGTCGAGAACGGGTTTGCCACCACGGACGAAGGCGAGGCTGCCAAGGCTCAAGGTTTGAATGTGATCAAGCGCGAGTCAGGCCCGAAGATTTATGCCTCGGAATATTTTGCCGAAGAAGTACGTCGCGCGATTCTCGATCGCTTCGGCGAAGACAAACTTTACGGCGGCGGACTTTCGGTTCGCACCACGCTCGATCCGCGCCTGCAACGGATTGCCCGCAAAGCCTTGGTCGATGGGCTCGTGCGCTATGATCGCGTGCATAGCGGCTGGCGCGGCGTCGAGCAGCAGATTGATCTTCAAGGAGACTGGGGCAAGACGCTGGCCGATATCAAATCGTGGAGCGACATCGAACCCTGGCAGCTTGCCGTCGTGCTCGAAGTGTCGAAAACCGAGGCCAAGATCGGCTTGCGTCCGGGGCGCGACACTGCCGGCAAGCTGGTAGCGGAGCGCGAGACCGGAACCATCCCATTCGAAGAGGTGAAGTGGACACGCAAGGGTTCAGTGAATGCGGTCCTCAAGCCGGGTGACGTCATCTATGTTTCGCCGCGCGTGACAAAAAAGAAGGCGAAGGAGGGCGAGCCTGAAATGGTGGAGGCCGTTGAGGCGCAATGGTCGCTCCAGCAGGTTCCTAAAGTCAGCGGCGCGCTGACCGCCATGGACCCGCACACTGGCCGCGTACTCGCTATCATGGGTGGCTTCAGCTTTTCCCAGAGCCAGTTCGACCGTGCGACCCAAGCCCTGCGGCAGCCCGGCTCCTCGTTTAAGCCGATCATCTACACGACGGCGCTCGACAACGGCTACACGCCCTCGAGCATCATCGTCGACGGCGCAATTTGCGTCAGTCAGGGTAAGGGGATGCCGCAATGGTGCCCGAAAAACTACTCGGGCGGCGGTGCTGGTCCTTCGACCTTGCGCTTCGGAATCGAGAAGTCGCGCAATCTCATGACGGTGCGTCTGTCGCGCGACATGGGCATGCCGATCATCGCCGAATATGCGCGTCGCTTCGGTGTGTACGACAATTTGATGCCGGCGCTGTCTATGGCGCTCGGCGCGGGCGAAACGACGCTGCTACGCATGGTCACCGCTTATTCCATGATCGCCAATGGCGGCAAGCAGGTGGAAGCCACGTTCATCGACCGCGTCCAGGATCGCTATGGCCGGACCATTTGGAGCCATGATACGCGCGATTGCGCCAGCTGCGACGCGCGCGAATGGAACAATCAGGCCGAGCCGGAGCTCGTCGACGATCGCAAGCAGATCGTCGATCCCATGTCCGCGTTCCAGATGGTCAGCATCCAGGAAGGAGTCGTCCAACGCGGCACCGCGACGCGGCTCAAGGCGCTGAACCGGCCACTCGCGGGCAAGACCGGCACCACCAACGACTACAAGGATGCTTGGTTCATCGGCTACACGCCGGATATCGTCGTGGGCGCCTATGTCGGTTACGACCAGCCGAAGAGCATGGGCCGGAGCGCGACCGGTGGCGGTCTTGCCGCGCCGATCGTCAAGGACTTCCTCGAGGAAGCCCTGAAGGATGTGCCTCCTGTGCCATTCCGGGCGCCGCCAGGGATCGTGCTGGTCCGCGTCAATCACAAGACGGGCCAGCCCGCGAGGTCCGGCGCGACGATCGTGGAGGCGTTCAAGCCCAGCCAGGTGCCTGCCGGGGCCGTGGTTGACGTTGTCGAAGAGGGCGCCGAAACGGTTGGCGACGGCTTTGGACCGCCTCCGCCTCCGCCACCGCCCTTGGGTGCGCCGCCTGGCAACGATCGTGCTTTGACATCGGGTACCGGCGGCCTCTACTAGGTCTTATATTGTTGTCATCACCGGCTGCGGAGAATCCCTCCCGCCGCCCATTCATCCATTCATATCCGCTTGAGGAAGCAATGCGCGCCGAAACCGAATCGGTCGTCAACGACATCAAAGAGTCCCTGTCCCTGCTCAGGAGGCATCTTTGACCCTGATCAGGCCAAGCAAAGACTAGCTGTCCTCGATCGCGAAGCCGAATCCCCGGACTTTTGGCACGATAGCCAACGCGCGCAGGCTCTGATGCGTGAGCGGCAGCGGATCGAGAGTGCGCTCAGCGCCTTCGACACCAGCGTCCGCGAGCTCGATGACCAGATCGCGTTGATCGAACTCGGCGAGGAGGAGGGCGACGCGCACGTTGTCGGCGAAGCTGAGAAGGCGCTGGTCCGGCTCCGGCAGGAGGTTCATACGCGGGAGGTGGAGGCTTTGCTCTCCGGGGAAGCCGACCCCAATGACAGCTATATCGAGATCCATGCCGGGGCCGGCGGTACCGAAAGCCAGGATTGGGCGCAGATGCTTGAGCGCATGTATGTGCGTTGGGCTGAAGGCCGGGGCTACAAGGTCGAGATCATCGGCGAGCATTATGGCGACGAGGCCGGTATCAAGTCGGCGACGCTGCTGATCAAGGGCGACAACGCCTATGGCTGGCTGAAGACGGAGTCGGGCGTTCACCGGCTGGTGCGCATTTCACCGTTCGACTCTAACGCCCGCCGCCATACGAGTTTTGCTTCTGTGTCGGTCTATCCGGCAATCGACGATACGATCGAGATCGACATCGATGAGAAGGACGTGCGGGTGGATACCTATCGCGCCTCGGGTGCCGGCGGACAACACGTCAACACCACCGATAGCGCGGTGCGAATCACCCATTTGCCGACCGGGATCGTGGTTCAGTGCCAGAACGAGCGTTCACAGCACAAGAACCGGGCCACGGCCTGGGCGATGCTGCGGGCAAAGCTCTACGAGACGGAGCTGAAGCGCCGCGAAGACGAAGCGCAAGCCGCTGCGGCCGCCAAATCCGATATCGGCTTCGGTCACCAGATCAGGTCCTACGTCCTTCAGCCGTACCAACTGGTGAAGGATCTCCGCACGGGCGTGGAAAGCACCAATCCTGCCGCTGTCCTCGACGGCGACATCGATCGCTTCATCGAGGCGGCGCTGGCCGAACGCATCCATGCCGAGCAGGCTGTCTGACGCGGCTAACGGTCGGACCGCTATTCGGCCGCGCGGGGTGCGATCGGATTTGCCTCACCGTGCGGTTTGCCGTCCGGACCTGAGGCTTTCTCCGCAGTTGCCTCTGGCTGCGGGCTGCCTGCTCCAGAGGGCTTGGCGTCGGCGAGAGGGTCGTCCGAACGCCGCGACTTTCCTTCGAAGTAGGCACCTTGCTCGATGGCGAGGCTTTGATGGTAGATATCGCCCTCGACATGCGCTTGCGCTTGCAAAGTGACACGCAAGCCCCTGATCGAGCCCAGCACCCTCCCGCGTACGACGACATCGTCGGCCGTGACGCCGCCGGCGACCTGCGACTTGTCGCCCAGCAAAAGTGAGCTGCAACGGACGTCGCCTTGGATCTCGCCGTCGACCTGGATCTCCCCCTTCGAGGCAACATTGCCGTTGATGGTCAGATCCTCGCCGATGATCGAAGGGGCCACCCTGCTTGCAGCCTTAGCCGACGGGCTCGGGCTTTTGGCCGGAAAGGGTGCGGACCGCTCGGCGAAAGGCGTCTTCGACTCGCTTGACCTCTCGCTGCCCATCTTGGTGACGCTTTCCCCCGTCTCGGGCTTCTTGGTGAACATAACCGGGTACCTCTCCTTCGCAACTATGACGCAAACGCAAAATCAATTCCCGAACCTGAAGCTCGCGACCGGCGCGAACCCACGATAAGCCGCTTAGGGGGAATTGCCGCGGAGTTCTGTCAAGGGCCAAACACGCAGCGCCCAGCTCCCGCCGGTCACAATATCGTCTCGCCCAGGCGTTGTCATGAGGGTTCTCCCGGGCTGAGACAGGGCCCGTGCCAGGCGGGCTAAGTCCCGGAAACTGCCTTGGTTTAGCCGATTTTACCGACTCTTATGCCATCAACCCTATCCTCGCGTCGGGCACAGGGACGGTGGAGCTTGAAGAGGTTCGGGCTTGATTGGGGGATGTCGGCACAAGGCCATGAGCGAGTGGGGCGTCGCTGTCGGGTAGGGGCGAAATCCTCATTGCATGACGGCGTCGCTTGGCTTAGCGCATCGGAACCCAAGCGTCTTGGGTCCGGTCGTGGCGGGGCCTGACGATCATGAGAGAACAAAGCGCAGGCACTCTCGCAAGGCTCGCCACCGACTGTGGCAGAGCGATTACCGCTTTCGGTGCCGAGGCGCGAGCGATCCTCGTCGGTGCGTTTATCGAGGGCCGCCGTTGGCTCTATGCTAGGACGGGCCGAGGCGGCGACGCTGCGAACCAGCCGATCTCAAATGCTCTCGTCAAGCTGACCAACGAAAGCAGCAAAGTCATCCTTGCTTTGCCCGGGCGAGGCCGGGCTTTGGCCGAACGTGTTCCCGAACCCGTTCAGGTCGAGCTGAAGAAGCTGTCCTCGCGCGGCGCGCATCTCACCCGCGAAATCTTTGCCGGCATTGTCGTGGTAGGGCTGGTCGTCATCGTTTTCGGCTATGGCCGGCTCGCCAATGGCCCGATCTCTCTGAGCGGCCTGGTCCCCAGCATTGAAGATGCGATTAACGGCGAGCTTGCCGATGTCAGCGTGAAGATCGACGACGCGATCTTGCAACGATCGCCCGACGGACCGGGAGTCCTGTTCCGTCTGCGAAATATTCGGCTGGTCGACCGGAACGGTGCCGTTTTGGCCCAGGCGCCGCTTGCCGCCATCGGCATGAGCGGGAGCGCCTTGCTGTCAGGGCGGATTGCTCCAGGCAACGTGGACTTCATCGGACCGCGGCTTTTATTGTCCTATGAGCCGGGCCGCGGCCTGTCGCTGAGTTTCTCGCGCTCGGAGTCCGGCGATGACGCGGGCCCAGGTCCCGGCATTGCGCCGCAGGGAGAAGCGACGGCGCCGGCTGAGACCACAGACCTTCCACCCGAAACGGTGATCGCCAAACAGCTGAGTGCCCCGGGCGCCGGCGGCCGCGTGCTTGACGTGACACGGACGGTCGCCGATGTGTTCGAGCAGGTGCGGAGTGGCAGCACGTCTTACCTAACCAGATTCGGCGTTAAGAACGCGCTGGTCGTGCTCAATCACAGCGGCACCCAAACCTCTTGGCAGGTACCGGATTTTGCCATCGATCTTGAGCATCGCGGCCGGCGCAGCATTCTCGTCGGCCGGGCCAACATCGCTTCAGCCAAAGGCGATTGGCAGCTCGAGATGCGCGCCGCCGAGCAAACCAGGCGGCAAAGCCTGTCAATCAAGGCGCTGATCGAAAATCTCGTTCCCTCGGGGATTGCTGGAAATTTCTCCTCGCTCGGTTTGCTCAAAACGCTCGACATGGTGGTGAATGGCGACGCAACGGTCGAACTGTCGAATGCGGGAGAGTTCGTCGCCGGGCAGGCAAAATTCGATCTGGAGACGGGCCAAATCACCCCGCCTTGGGATCCCGATACGCCCTTACGCATCGATCGGGGACGCCTCGTGCTTCGTTATCTCGACTCGGAGGACTTGGTAGAACTCAAACCCTCGGTCCTTGCTTGGGGGGAAAGCAAGGCAACGTTCCGCGGCGAATTCCGTCCGGTGCGCGATGTCAATGGCAACGTGACGGCTTGGAACTTCACCGTTAATGCCGACGATGCGGTGCTCGGGGTCGAAGAGTTCGGCCTTGCGCCGATGGCCGTCGATGAATGGCAAGCCACTGGAAGTTTCGTCCCGCAAGAGAAGCGCATGAACATCTCCCGCTTCGTCATTCGTGCAGGCGACGCTTCGATTTCGTTTGCCGGTGCCGCGGTCGATGCGGAAGGCGCAGAGGAGGTTCATCTGGCAGGCGAGTTGAGCCCCATGCCGGTCGATGTCCTCAAACGGTTATGGCCGAAATTTCTCGCCGGCAAAGCCCGGGCCTGGGTGTTGGAGCGGGTCAGCGGCGGACAGCTCTTGGGCGGCACGTTCGGTGTTAATTTGGGGCCGGCCGAAATCGCAAATATCAAAGCCGGGGGCGAGATCCCGCCCGAAGCCGTAAAGGTCGAACTCAATTTTTCCGACATGGGCATCGCCTATATCGCCAAGATGCCGCCGGTCGTCACCGGGCAGGCCAAGCTAACAATCGCGGGGACGTCGTTCGCCGTCGATATCCCGACCGGCAGGATCGTTACGCCCTCAGGGCGGAGCCTCGCCATCAGCGAAGGCCGCTTTTTCATTCCGGATCTTCGCGTCGACCCGCAACAGGGCACGATCGCGTTCAAAGCCAACAGCGAGACCCAGGCCGTGCTTGAACTGCTCGACCACCAGCCGCTCGGCTACCTCCAGAGCGTCGGGCTGAAACCAGATTTTCTTGGGGGCACCGCCCAAGGCGAATTTATGTTGTCGATGCCGCTGTTGTCGGATCTCGAATTCAATCAGATCAAGATCAACGGTGAGGCGTATCTCAATGACGCGCTCAACGCGGTTCACCTGGCCGGTCCTTTCGATGTCGCCGGCGGTTCGCTTAACGTCAGCCTTACCGAGAAGGAGGTCGAGGCGAGGGGCGAGATCAGCATCAAGGGTGTCCCGGCCGAGCTTTCCTGGCGGCGAATTTTCTATGCGCCCGACGCCGAACAGGCGCCGCTTGAGGTGACGGCGCGGCTTGACGCGGCGGCCCGCGAGCAGCTCGGACTCAAGATAAACCATTTGGTCCAAGGACCGACCCCTATCACGTTGCGAATCCCCCGGCTTGGCGCAGAAGCGCCAACGGTCATGACGGTTGAGGCCGATCTCACCGAAGCGAAACTTCTTTTTGGCGGTCTGGGTTGGACCAAGCCCCCGGGCCGTGTTGCAAGCGTCCAACTCGACATCGTGCCGAAAGACGACGGTTCGACGCTTCTCGATAATTTGAAGCTCGCCGGTTACGACATCGACATTCGCGGCGGCGTCGCGCTCGACGCCCAACAACGCCTCAAGCAGTTCTACTTCTCTGACTTCTCGGTCAACAGCGACACCCACGTTGAGATCACGGCCAACGTGCGTGATGATGAAGTGCTTGAGATCAAGGCTACGGGACCGAGCTTTGACGGAAGGGAGTTCTTCCAGTCCCTGTTCTCGGCCGGTCAGATCGAGGGGGCCAAAGAGCCTGACCAACCGTTCGGCATCGATTTGACCGCCAGCATCGGCAAGGTCGTCGGGTTTGGCAATACGACGATCGACAATGTCGAGGTCACGATGCAGAAGCGCAACGGCCAACTTGTTGCGCTCAACGCAAAGGGCGACCTGAACGGCAATGCCCCGGCTGCCGTCCATCTTACAGAGAGCCAGGGCGCACGTATCATCGAGGCCGAAGCCCGCGATGCGGGTGCTGCATTCCGGCTGGTCGGGTTCTATCCGAGCGTTGAGGGCGGCGAGGCATCGCTTCAGGTCAATCTCGACGCGGGCGGCCCCGGAACCAAGAGCGGGACATTATGGGCCCGCAGTTTCGTGGTGCTCGGAGATTCGGTTGTGAACGACGTTCTCACCGATCCGAACTCCGCGGCGATATTGGGACCGACCAAGCGCAAGCAGCGGGTCACGCGGCAGCGCATCGTCTTTAATCAAATGCGTGCGCCTTTTTCCGTCGGTGGCGGCAAGTTCCGTCTCGGCGACGCCTATATCAACGGACCTCTGCTCGGCGCCACCATGCGCGGGACGGTCGATTTCAAGGCTAAAATGGTCGAGCTCGGGGGCACCTATGTGCCTCTTTATGGCTTGAACTCGGCGCTCGGGCAGATCCCCATTCTCGGCCGCGTATTGGTCGGCCGCCAGGGCGAAGGCGTGGTGGGAATCACATTCGCGGTCAAAGGACCGCTCGACGACCCGACGGTTCTGGTCAATCCCATGTCAGTCATGACGCCGGGCATCTTCCGGCAGATCTTCGAATTCCCGGGAACGGCGCAGAACCCTCAAGCCAATCCGGCAGCATCTTCTTTCAATGTGCCGGGGGGCCGGAATTTCGGGCAGCAACCGACACAATAGGTTTAGACCGGTCTGATCAGAGCGTGCCGTTTCTTGCCGAGCGAGAGCTTGATGACGCCCTCCGGGGTGAGGTCGGCGAGCGTCAACTTCCGCCGTTCGTCAGTGACCGCCACGTCGTTGACCTTGATGCCGCCGCTTTTAATCTGGCGCCTTGCCTCACCGGTCGAGGCCACGAACCCGACATGGGCGTTGGCGGTGAGCACGCCCCAACCCCTTTCCAGCTCCGCTCTGGGAATGTCGAAGGTCGGCAGGCTGACGGCAATCTCGCCCTGCTCGAAGGTTGCCCGCGCCGTTTCCGCCGCGCGATCCGCGGCGTCGCGGCCATGCACGAGGGCAGTCGCCTCGGTGGCGAGGATCTTCTTGGCCTCGTTAAGCTCCGCGCCTTCAAGGCGTGCGAGCTTCGCAATCTCGTCAAGCGGGAGTTCGGTAAACAGTTTGAGGAAGCGCTCGACGTCGTCATCCTCGGTGTTGCGCCAATACTGCCAATAGTCGTAAGCGGAGAACATATCCGCGTTGAGCCACACGGCGCCTTCGGCGGTCTTGCCCATCTTGGCGCCCGAAGACGTGGTCAGGAGCGGGGAGGTGAGTCCGAACAGCTCGACCCCGTCGGTCCGGCGGCCAAGCTCGATGCCGCTCACAATATTGCCCCACTGGTCAGATCCGCCGAGCTGCAAGCGGCAGCCGTGGCGCCGGTAGAGTTCGACGAAGTCGTAGGCTTGCAGCACCATGTAGTTGAATTCGATGAAGCTGAGCGGATGTTCGCGCTCCAATCTGAGCTTCACCGAGTCGAAGGTCAGCATACGGTTGACGCTGAAATGCCGGCCGTAGTCGCGCAGGAAATCGATGTAGTTCAGACCATCCAGCCAGTCGGCATTGTTGATCAGAAGCGCGTCGCTTTTCCCGTGACCGAAGGTCAGGAACTTGGTGAACACCTGTTCGATGCCGGCAATGTTTGCGGCGATCTCTACATCGCTTAACAGCTTACGCGCGTCGTCTTTGCCGGAAGGATCTCCGACCTTGGTCGTGCCGCCGCCGATCAAGACGATCGGCCGGTGGCCGGCCTGCTGAAGCTTCCGCAGCATCATGATGCTGATGAGATTGCCGACATGCAGCGACGGGCCGGTGCAATCGAAGCCGATATAGCCGGTCAGCCGCTCGCTTCTTGCCAGCCGGTCGAGTGTTGCCTCGTCAGTCGCCTGGTGGACATAGCCCCGCGCTGAGAGCTCCTGCAGAAAGTCTGATTTGACCTTACTCATGGGGAGCGGCTCGAAGTGATTCCAATGGCCAAGCCTGTACCAGCTTTGCCGCGACAATGCACGGAGGCAACGACCAACCAGCCTTCAGCCGGTTGTCTAAGCAGCAGAGTCTCTGCGTTTCTTCGCCTTGCCCAGACGCTTATCGAGGTAGGAATCGACCACCTCCATCAGCCCGTCCATGCGACCTTCAAAGAAATGATTGGCGTCGGGCACGGTCGAGTGGTCGATGACGATGCCTTTCTGCGTCTTGAGACGGTCGACGAGCGCTCGCACCGATTCCGTTGGCACGACTCGATCTTTCGCGCCATTGACCATCAGCCCCGAGGACGGGCAGGGGGCGAGGAAGGTGAAATCGTAGAGGTTGGCGGGAGGCGCCACGGAGATGAAGCCCTCGATCTCGGGACGCCGCATCAGGAGCTGCATGCCGATCCAAGCGCCGAACGAGACGCCGGCGATCCAGCAAGTCGAGGCATCGACATTATAGGTTTGCAGCCAGTCGAGCGCCGTTGCGGCATCGGCAAGTTCGCCGGGGCCGTTGTCGAACAGGCCCTCGCTCCGGCCGACACCGCGGAAATTGAAACGCAGAACCGAGAAGCCGCGCCGCTGGAAGGCATAATACAGGTGGTAGACCACCTGGTTGTTCATCGTTCCGCCGAATTGCGGGTGGGGATGGAGGATCAGCGCGACGGGGACGTTGGTCCCCTTTTCGTGGTGGTAGCGGGCCTCGATCCGTCCGGCGGGACCGCTGATATTCACTTCAGGCATGAACGACTGGCCTCGACACTGTGTGGGTCACGGTAATCAAAGGATTCCACGGAGAAATTTGGGAAGCGCGCGGCTGCCAAACTTGACTCCGAGCCTCGGGAAACCTATACCCTTTATAAGATTAGAATTGTTCCAAACAAGGCCGCGTCCGAGATAGCTGGGCGCTTGGAGCGGCTTGAGCCTTCGGGCCGGGCTTCATAGCACGCGCCACGGGGGCTCGTGCAAGCGTTAACCGCCGGACACGCGGCCGCGGGCTTAAAACAGCATGAACCAGCGCTCTTATCTCGACTATAACGCCACCGCGCCCCTTCGCGACGAAGTGCGCGAAGCGGTCGTCGCGGCTCTTTCGATCCCCGGCAATCCGTCCTCGGTTCATGCCGAGGGCAGGGCGGCGCGCCGGGCCATCGAGGCGGCCCGCACCAAGGTTGCGGCCCTGGTCGGCGCGCGCGCCGAAGATGTGATCTTCACCAGCGGCGGCACGGAAGCGAACGCGCTTGCCCTGGCAACGCGCCCCGGCGAAGCGTGGCGCTGTTACATCTCGGCGGTCGAGCACCCGTCAGTGCTGTTGAGCCGAGGGGTCTCGCAAGAGTCCCCGACCAGGTTTCCCGTCACGCGTGACGGCGTGGCAGACCTCGACAGTCTTGCCGGAGAGCTTGCCGCTCTCAAAGACGCCAGCCCGTTCGTTTCGCTGATGGCCGCCAACAACGAAACCGGAGCGGTGCAGCCGGTGGCACGGGCTTCGCAGATCGTCCATGACGCGGGCGGGGTTCTTCATACCGACGCCGTTCAAGCGGCGGGGCGGATCGAACTCGACATGGCGGCGCTCGGTGCCGATCTCCTGAGCCTGTCAGCTCACAAGATCGGCGGTCCGACCGGTGTCGGCGCTCTCGTGTTGAAGCCCGGCGTCTCGGTCGAGCCTCTGCTCAGAGGCGGCACTCAGGAGCGGCGGCGGCGCGCCGGAACCGAGAACGTGGCAGGCATTGTCGGGTTTGGCGTGGCGGCTGAGCTTGCTATGGCGGATCTTGCCAATGCGGACGCCACGGCAAAGTTGAGGAACGAACTTGAGCGGGAAGCGCTTGCGTTAGTGCCCGACGCCGTGGTGCTTTCGGGTGAAGCGGAGCGGCTTCCCAACACGACATGTTTCGCCGTGCCCGGGGTCAAGGCCGAGACCATTGTTATTGGGCTTGATCTTGCCGGCGTTGCCGTGAGCGCAGGCAGTGCCTGCTCCTCGGGTAAGGTTGAGGCCTCTCACGTGCTGAGCGCCATGGGAATTTCTGAGGATCTCGCCCGCGGCGCGATCCGGGTAAGCCTTGGTTTTGCGACCACGCGTGACGATATCAAGAACTTCCTGAAGGCCTTTGGCGAGCTGATCGGCCGCCTGAGGCCCAAAGTTGCGGCTTAGGACCCGCCGGAAAGGAATTGGAGTAAGACATGCCGGCTGTGCAAGAAACCGTCGCCCGCGTCAAAGAGATTGACGTCGACAAGTACAAATACGGCTTCTCCACCGACATCGAGTCGGTCAAGGCGCCTAAAGGGCTGAACGAGGACATCGTCCGCTTCATCTCGGCCAAGAAGGGCGAACCGGACTGGCTGCTCGAATGGCGGCTCGAAGCCTATCGGCGCTGGCTCACCCTGCAGGAGCCGACCTGGGCGAATGTCAAATATCCCAAGATCGATTTCCAGGAGCTCTATTACTACGCCGCGCCGAAGAGCATGGAGGCGCCGAAGAGTCTCGAAGAGGTCGACCCCGAACTGCTGAGGACCTATGAGCGCCTCGGAATTCCCCTGTCAGAACAAAAGGTTCTGGCTGGCGTGGAAGGGGCGGAGCTTCAGGGCCGGGTGGCGGTCGATGCCGTGTTCGACTCTGTCTCGGTGGTGACCACGTTCAAGGAAGAGCTGGCCAAGGCCGGCGTGATCTTCTCCTCGGTCTCCGATGCGGTGAAGACGCATCCCGAGCTCGTGCGTAAATATCTCGGCTCGGTCGTGCCGATCACCGACAACTTTTATGCCACGCTCAATGCGGCGGTGTTCTCCGACGGAAGCTTCGTCTATGTGCCGCCCGGCGTGCGCTGCCCGATGGAGCTGTCCACCTATTTCCGCATCAACGAGAAGCAGACCGGCCAGTTCGAGCGCACTCTGATCATCGCCGACAAGGGCTCTTACGTCAGCTATCTCGAAGGCTGCACCGCGCCGATGCGCGACGAGAACCAGCTTCATGCCGCCGTGGTCGAACTCGTCGCACTCGACGATGCGGAGATCAAATATTCCACGGTGCAGAACTGGTATCCCGGCGATAAGCAAGGCAAAGGCGGCGTCTACAATTTCGTCACCAAGCGCGGCGATTGCCGCGGGGACCGCTCCAAGATCTCATGGACGCAGGTCGAGACCGGTTCTGCCATTACTTGGAAATATCCGAGCTGCATCCTGCGCGGCGACGGCTCGCGCGGTGAGTTCTATTCCATCGCCATCTCCAATGGCTATCAGCAGGTCGATTCCGGTACCAAGATGATCCATCTCGGCCGCGACACGTCGAGCCGCATCATCTCCAAAGGCATCGCCGCCGGACATTCCAACAATACCTATCGTGGGCTGGTCTCGGCCCATCGCCGGGCTGCCAACGCGCGTAATTTCACCTGTTGCGATTCGCTGCTCATCGGCGACAAATGCGGCGCGCATACCGTGCCCTATATCGAGGCGAAGAACGCGAGCGCCACGTTCGAGCACGAAGCGACCACGTCGAAGATCTCGGACGATCAGCTGTTCTATTGCTTGCAGCGCGGCCTGTCGGAAGAGGAGGCGGTGGCGCTGATCGTCAATGGGTTCGTGCGCGACGTCCTCCAGCACCTGCCGATGGAGTTCATGGCCGAGACGCAAAAGCTGATCGGCATCAGCTTGGAGGGCTCGGTCGGCTAATGCGCTATGTGTGCGAGTGGAACGCGCCGGCCCAAACAGATTCAGTGTCAAGGACCTAGAAAAGAGACGTAATGCTTGAGATCAAAAATCTGCACGTCAATGTCGACGGCCGGGAGATCCTGAATGGCCTCGACCTCACTCTGCCTCAGGGCGAGGTGCACGCCATCATGGGACCGAACGGTTCGGGCAAGTCGACGCTCGCCTATGTGCTTGCCGGCAAGGAGGACTACGAGGTCACGGCAGGGTCCGTCACCTGGAACGGCGAAGACCTGCTTGCCATGGAGCCGAGCGACCGCGCCGTCGCCGGCGTGTTTCTCGCCTTCCAATACCCGATGGAAATTCCCGGCGTCGCCACCATGACGTTCCTGCGCACCGCGGTGAATGCCGTGCGCAAAGCGCGCGGCGAGGCCGAGCTGTCGACGCCGGACTTCCTGCGCTTCGTGCGCGAGAAGGCGGCCGCGCTCAAGATCGAGCCTGACATGCTGAAGCGCCCGCTCAATGTCGGGTTTTCCGGTGGCGAGAAAAAGCGTAATGAAATCCTACAGATGGCGTTGCTGGAGCCGTCGCTTTGCGTGCTCGACGAGACCGACTCCGGCCTCGACATCGATGCCGTTCGCATCGTCGCTGCCGGTGTGAACGCGCTCCGCTCGCCCGAACGGGCCATGCTCGTCATCACCCATTATCAGCGGCTCTTAAACTACATCGTGCCGGACCGCGTGCATGTGCTGTCAGAGGGCAGGGTGGCGCGCTCGGGCGGTCCTGAGCTTGCGCTCGAGCTTGAGGAAACGGGTTACGCGGAGTTCGGCGGCGAGGCCGCTTAGCGGCGAGGCTGCTTAGCAGCGAGGCCGCTTAGAAAGGAACGCATGGACCTCCCAGTCCAACAATTCAGGACCAAGGCCGAGCAAGCCTATCTCGATCTGTTCGAGGCGGCAGAAAACGCGTTGCCCGGCGCGCGCGATTCCTTTGTCGCTGGCTTGAGAGCAAACGCGATTGAGACTTACGGCCGTCTGGGGCTCCCCCATCGCCGCATCGAAGCGTGGAAATACACCGATCTCCGCACGCGGCTCACCGACGTCAATCCGCTTGGGAAAGGGGAAGGTGTTGCCGTCTCAGAGGCCGCGCTGAGCGGAGCACTCGGGGCTGAACTTGCGAACCTCCCGGCCTATCGTCTTGTCATCGTCGAAGGCGATCTCAGAGCCGACCTTTCGGACCTTGCCGGGCTGAAAGCGGCCGGCGTCGAAGCGGTGTCCTTGGCGCGGGCTCTGGAGAAGCCGCCGGCCTGGTTGAAAAAGGCGCTCGCGCAAATCAATCCTCGTGACGACGATGCCATGATTGCGCTGAACACCGCGCTGATGACGGGAGGCGTCGGCTTGCAGATCGGGAACGGTGTCATCCTCGACAAGCCGATCCACCTTATCCAGCTCGACGGCAAGGGCGATCCCGCCTCGATCTTCACTCGCAACGTGGTGGTGGCCGAGCCCGGAAGCGCGGCAACCGTGCTCGAAAGTTTTGGTGGCCTTGGCCTGCATGCCCCACAACGCAATGCGGTCACCGAGCTTAGGATCGGCGCCGAGGCTGCGATCAAACATTTCAAGGTCCAGAGAGAACGTGATGACGCGTTTCATCTGTCGACCTGGCTCGTGGAGCTTGGGCCTGACGCCCGCTATGACGCGTTCCAATTCTCCACCGGCGCGGACCTTGCCCGCAATCAAGTCTATCTGCACTTCGCAGGCGAGGGGGCCGCGGCCGACATTTCCGGCGCCTTTCTTTTGCGCGCGCGGCAGCATTGCGACACCACGCTGCTGATCGAGCATCGCGTGCCGCATTGCACCAGCCGCGAGCTGTTCAAGGCCGTGCTCGACGGCGAGTCGCGCGGCGTGTTCCAAGGCAAGATCATCGTCTCGCCCGGCGCGCAGAAGACCGACGGCAAGCAGATGGCAGGCGCACTGCTTCTCTCTGAGACGGCCGAGTTCGATTCGAAACCGGAGCTTGAGATTTTCGCCGATGACGTGATCTGCGGGCACGGCGCGACCTCCGGACAGATTGATGAAGATTTGCTGTTCTATCTCGAGGCGCGCGGTATCCCCGAAGAAGAGGCGCGTGCTCTTCTCATTCAGGCCTTTGTCGGCGAGGCGCTTGAGCGCGTGGAGGACGAGCGTTTGCGCGATGCCCTCGGCAGCGCTTCCGCCGCGTGGCTTGGCATCAGCCCTTCCGATTGATGGAGGGAATGATGACCGTGCTCACCCCGCCAAAAAAAGATGCGTTACAGCGTCCCTTCGACGTGGAGGCGATCCGCAACGACTTCCCGATTCTTTCCCGCGAGGTGAACGGCAAGACGCTGGTCTATCTCGATAACGGCGCTTCGGCACAGAAACCGCGGGCCGTGCTCGACACGATCCAGCGCGCTTACGCGCACGATTATGCCAACGTGCATCGCGGGCTTCATTATCTGAGCAATCTCTCAACCGCGCGCTTCGAAGAGGCACGCGAAACCGTGCGGCGCTTCCTTAATGCAAGCTCCGATCAGGAGATCATCTTCACCAGCAATGCGACCGAGGCCATCAACCTGGTCGCGTCCTCTTACGGTGCGCCAAACATCGGCGAGGGCGACGAGATCCTCCTCACCATCATGGAACACCATTCCAATGTGGTGCCCTGGTATTTCCTGCGCGAGCGCCAAGGCGCGGTCCTGAAATGGGCGCCGGTCTCCGACGATGGCGATTTCCTGCTTGATGAGTTTGAACGGCTCATCACCCCGCGCACCAAGATGATCGCGATCACCCATATGTCGAATGTGCTCGGTACCATCGTGCCGCTCAAGGAGGTGATAAGAATCGCGCATGAGCGCGGCATTCCCGTCCTTGCCGATGGCGCGCAAGGGGCGGTGCATTGTCCGGTCGATGTGCAGGACCTCGACATCGATTTCTATGCGCTCACCGGACACAAGCTCTACGGCCCGACCGGGATCGGCGTGCTCTATGGCAAGAAAGAGCACCTGGAGCGGATGAGGCCTTATCAGGGCGGCGGCGAGATGATCGGCACCGTAACCACCGACAAGATCACCTATGCCGAGCCGCCGCACCGGTTCGAGGCAGGCACGCCTCCGATCGTGCAGGCGATCGGGCTCGGCGCCGCCATCGACTATGTGGACAGCGTGGGACGCGAGCGCATCGCGGCGCATGAGAATGCGCTGCTCGACTACGCCATGGCGCGTCTCGGCGAGCTCTCCTGGCTTCGCATTTTCGGCCGTCCCAAGCACAAGGGGGGCATCATCTCCTTCAATCTCGAAGGGGCCCATCCCCACGACGTCAGCACCATCCTCGACCGCTATGGCGTGGCGGTCAGGGCCGGGACCCATTGCGCCGAGCCGCTTCTTGCCCGCTACGGGGTGACCTCGACATGCCGCGCCTCCTTCGCCATGTATAATACGAAGGAAGAGGTCGATATCCTGGTCGAGGCGCTGCACAAGGCGCGTAATATGTTCGCTTAAGGTTGTGGCCGAGATGATTGAAAAGACTCAAAAAGACGGTACCGCACGCGATCCTGAGTCCGAGACGGCTTCCCAAGGCCCGGCGGAGATCAAGGGGTGCGTCGGCGCGACCGGCGGCGAGGAGGGGCAGGCGCCCGCGCTTCCTGCCGATGAAGCCGAACGTCTCAAGAGCGATCTGATCGCCGCACTCAAGACCGTCTACGACCCTGAGATCCCGGTCGATATCTATGAGCTCGGTCTGATCTATCGCCTCGACGTCGACGGCGACCGCAATGTCGAGATCGACATGACGCTGACGGCGCCGGGCTGCCCGGTCGCCGGCGACATGCCGGGCTGGGTCGAGAATGCCGCAAGCTCCGTTCCAGGCGTGGGCCAGGTCACGGTCAAGCTCGTATTCGATCCGCCTTGGGACATGGCCCGCATGAGCGACGAGGCGCGGCTAGCGCTCAACATGTTCTGAGCCGAGCCTTGAACCCGCGCATGATTTATCCCAATTTCAAGCTATGAGCCTCACCCCCCGCCCCCAAGTGATGAGCCTGACCGAAGCTGCGGCCACGCGCATCCGCGCGCTCCAAGCCGCGTCGGGCAAGTCGGCCGAAAGCGTGCGCATCGGCGTGAAGAATGGCGGCTGCGCCGGCATGGAATATACGATGGAGTACGCCGAGGCGCGCGGGGCCCACGACGAGGTGGTGGAGGACAAGGGCGTGACGCTGCTGATCGACCCGAGCGCGGTCATGTTTCTGCTCGGCACCGAGATGGATTATCGCACCGACCGGCTACGCTCCGGCTTCGTGTTCAATAACCCGAACCAGACGAGCGCCTGCGGGTGCGGCGAGTCGGTCATGCTCAAACCGGCCGGCGAGTCTGCAGATAGTGGCGAGTGACGCCGACATTTTTCTAGGCTTTGATCCGGGAGGTGCGCGCAAATTTGGTGCTGCACTTGTGCAAGGTAACAAGGCTCGTCTTGCAACACTAAGCGGAATCGGCGAGGCGCTTCGTTGGGCGCGCGCAAAGTGCGACGCTGCGATACCCGCCGCAGCTGGCATCGACACTCTCCTGCATTGGAGTACCGGTCCTACGAGTTGGCGTCGGGCTGACAATTGGCTCCGAATGAAATATCCCGATGCCCGATCAAGTGTCATATCTGCCAACGCCCTTTATGGCGCTATGGCCATTGGAGGCGTGGGATTGGCACTCGAACTTCGTCAGACTTGGTCTACTATCCGTCTGAACGAAACTCACCCGAAAGTGCTCTATCGAGAGCTGAGAGGTACGAGATACACTCCAATGGATTGGCGTGCCGCAGCTGACTGGTTTGTCCAGTATTCCAAGTTGGATCTCGTCGATGCAATCGACGACGACCATCAACTCGATGCTCTTTTGTCCGCATGGGCCACGCGTGAAGGGTACGCCCGTGGTTGGCAAGATTTGGCTGGGCCCGAAGCCGATCATATTTATCCGGCTGGCGCAGTCTCTTATCTCTGGCCATCGCCAGCATAGGGCCGGGACGCGCGCCAAAGTTTAGCAGAATCATTGGATGGCGGTGGACAGTACAACTTCGCCGCTTAAGTCACCCGAACGGGTCGCAGCATGAAGGCTGGGACGTGATCGCCCATACCCTGCTGCCCGGACCGGGAGGGCTGCGACG
>CAZFYL010000003.1:0-2294 GCA_964523345.1 uncultured Methyloceanibacter sp. | reverse complement strand
AAGGCTGGGACGTGATCGCCCATACCCTGCTGCCCGGACCGGGAGGGCTGCGACGCGGGCTGAGATTTCTGAGGTTGAGAGGCGGAGGCGGTGCGGTTAGGGGCTGATTTCCGTTCGCCAGGCTGAGGATGCTTAGGCCGGTCATTGCGGCGGCGCTGATCCCGCTTGTTGCCGGAGGAGGCGTTCTGCTGGGCGCTCCGCTGCGCATTGGAGGGCTGGGCCTTGGAGACCGTTTGCTCGCCGGAGCGGTGGCCATTTCGTCTTGTGCGGCCGCCGCGGCGGCGCCCATTTCCATTCGGCCGCGACTCTAACGCCTCTTTGACCTCTGCTTCGCTCGGAGCCCCGTCGATCCATGGAATCTCGTGGCGGAGCAGTCCCTCGATCGCCTTGAGCGCCTTGTAGTCTTTCGGCGTCACCAACATCGCGGTGAAGCCGTCGCGCCCCGCCCGGCCGGTCCGGCCGATGCGATGGACGTAGTCCTCGGGTTGAATCGGCACGTCGTAATTGAAAATATGACTCACTTCGGGGATATCGAGACCGCGTGCGGCGACATCGCTGGCGGCTAGGAAAGCAATTTCACCGCTGCGGAAAGCGTCCAGCGTCGCCATACGCTCTCGCTGTTCCATGTCCCCGTGCAGTGCGCCGACATTGAAACCATGGCGCCGGAGCGAGCGGTGGAGAATGCCAACATCTTTTTTGCGGTTGCAGAAGATGATGGCGTTCTTGACGCCGGTTTCCCGCATCAGATTTCTGAGCGCATCGCGCTTTCCGGCTGGATCGTCGGGAGCCTTCTTCAGCCTTTGTACGATGGTTGCCGCCGCTGTCGCCTGGGGTGCCGCTTCGATGCGTTCGGGGGTATGCAAAAATTTGTCGGCCAGGCGCTGAATTTCCGGTGGCATGGTGGCGGAAAAGAACAAGGTCTGCCTGGTGAAGGGCAGGAGCTTGCAGATGCGTTCGACATCCGGAATGAAACCCATGTCGAGCATGCGGTCCGCCTCGTCGACCACCAGAATCTCGATGCCGTTCAACAGCAGCTTGCCGCGGACGAAATGATCGAGCAGCCGGCCAGGCGTCGCAATCACCACGTCGGCCCCGCGATCGAGCTTGCGGTCCTGATCCTCGTAGGACACGCCGCCGATCAGGAGCGCCACGGTCAGCTTGTGGTTCTTGCCGAGGATCTCGAAATGCTCGGCGACCTGTGCGGCAAGCTCGCGCGTCGGTTCAAGGATCAGCGAGCGCGGCATGCGGGCGCGGGCGCGGCCGCGTTCGAGCCGGGTCAGCATCGGCAGCACGAAGGAAGCGGTCTTACCGGTTCCGGTCTGTGCGATGCCAAGCAGATCGCGGCCTGCCACTGCGACGGGCACGGCTTTAGCTTGAATAGGGGTGGGAGTTTCGAAGCCTGCCGCTTCAACGGCAGACAAGACTTTTGGGCTCAGACCAAGATTTGAAAAGCTCATGCGTTAGTAAATCTTCACGCAGCTGACGCCACGCGCAGCTCTTTCCTTAGGTACACATATTTGCTGCAACGATTCGCAGCCCCCGTGCAAGACACGATAGAAGCGATACAGCGGTTATGCCCTGCTATAACTTGTCTCTCAAATAAGGCGCCGAGGCCCGCTGCGCAAGAGGCCAATTTTGATATTGCCGACACAATGCGGCGCTTACGCTCTTGCCACGAACAGGCCATAGGCGGCAAACGCAAGCCGTGTAAAGGGGCGGCGGAGCCATGACTACAACCGACTATGCCGAAGTTGCCGTCAAACCGCCAATTTTGTTCCTTGGCGCGCTCGCGCTGGGGTGTTTGCTGAGTGCCATCGTTCCCATCGGCCCGGGGCTTGGGTCGGCGAATGGGCTTGCGGTCACGGTCGGGCTGACCTTCATCGTCCTCGGGTTTGTGCTTGCCGGCCTATCGTTCCGCAATTTTCGCCTTGCCGGCACCAGCGTCCACCCCGGCGAGCCGGCCACGGCTCTCGTGGTCTCGGGGCCTTATCACGTCACGCGCAACCCGATCTATATCGGCCTCGTGCTGACCTATTTCGGCGTTTCGATCCTGCTGACCAGCATGTGGGTTTTGCTCCTGCTGATCCCGGTGGTGATCATCTTGCAGCGCGGCGTCGTCTTGAAAGAGGAAGAGTATCTCGAACGGCAGTTCGGAGAGGCCTATACCAAATACAAGGCCCGCGTGCCGCGCTGGCTCTAGCTCAGATATCCAGCTCGTCGGGCTTGGCGAAAGCGGCACGCTCCTGGATGAAGCGGAACCGCGCCTCGGGCTTGGTGCCCATCAGCTGATCGAC
>CAZFYL010000002.1:0-69575 GCA_964523345.1 uncultured Methyloceanibacter sp. | reverse complement strand
TCCGGTCCCAATCCCAAGCCCTTATCTCGTACTTCTCCGAGTCCAGATATTCCTCCTTGCCTGGTAGCGGACTCCCCTCGCAAAGCTCAAACCCGTTATAGAGCCCATAATTGCAGCCGAGTGTCGCCGCCAGGACGAAGCGCGTCTGGAAACCGGGCCGGCCGCTGGTTTGCAGGTAGACCGGGTTGATATCCGGCGTGTTGACGAAAAAGTTGGGCCGGAAATATTCCGGCGTCTCGCCGGTCGTGAGTTCGGTCAGATATTCCGTCAGCTCCAGCTTCGTGTTGCGCCAAGTGAAGTAGGTGTAAGACTGTGTGAAGCCGAGCTTGGCGAGCAGCTTCATCGGTTTCGGCCGCGTGAACGCCTCTGAGAGAAAAATAACCTCCGGGTGCGCGGCGTGAACCTCGCGGATCATCCACTCCCAGAATGGAAAAGGTTTGGTGTGGGGATTGTCGACGCGGAAGATCTTCACGCCTTTACCGGCCCAAAACAGCACAACATCCCTCAACGCGAACCATATCGACGGAAACGCGTCGCGGTAGAAATGGACGTTGACAATGTCCTCGTATTTCTTCGGCGGGTTCTCGGCGAATTTGATGGTGCCATCGGGGCGCCAATCGAACCATTCCGGATGTTCCTTGATCCAGGGATGGTCGCGCGAGACTTGAATGGCGAAGTCGAGCGCAATTTCCAGACCGTGCGTCTTCGCCGCTTTCACCAGCCGGGCGAAATCGGCAAAGGTTCCGAGCTCCGGGTGGATCGCGTCATGGCCCCCCTCCGCGGCGCCGATCGCGTAAGGGCTTCCCGGATCGTCCGGCGCCGGTGTCAGAGAGTTGTTGCGCCCCTTGCGGGCGATACGGCCGATCGGATGGATCGGCGGAAAATAAAGGACATCGAACCCGAGGGCTTTCACATAAGGCAGCCTGGCGATGACGTCATCGAACGTTCCGTGCCGGCGCACGTCTCCAGACTGCGAGCGCGGAAACATCTCGTACCAGGCGCTGAAGGCCCCAAGCTTGCGGTCGATGAAGACTCCAAGCTCTTTCGGATAGCGCGAGAGATGGGTGCGCGGGCTGATCCGTGCCATCAGCGCGCTCACATCCTCGCCGGTGAGGATGGTGAATTTGGCAACCTCGTCGGGCGCGGCTTTCAGCGCCTTTGCCAATCGCGCCAGGAGAGGACGGCCATCGTTCGAGGCTTGCGTTGCCGCGGCAAGCGCCTTCTCGATCAGGTCGAGCCCTTCGTTAAGCTCGAGCGAGACTGGCTGGCCGGCATCGAATTTCTTGGTAATGCCCTCTCGCCAAGAGGCGAACAAATCTCTCCAGGCGACGACGGTGTAAACATAGCGTGCATTCTCTTCGAGCTTGATGTCGCCGCGCCAACGGTCGTTGTCGACAAACTGCATCGGGACTTCGTGCCAGTCCGGCGCGTCGTCGCGGCGATAGAGAAGCGCCGCGCCGAGCTTGTCATGCCCGTCGCAGAAGATATCCGCGTCGACCGTCAGGACATCGCCGACCGCACGCTTGATGTCGAACCGGCCGCCGTCGATCTCGGGCCAGACGCGCTCAATCGCCACGCGGCCGAGCAAGCTCTCGGTGGGAATCGCGCGTTGGCGCAACCTGTCGGTGTCTCGTTCTTGCATCGACGCTCGCTCGCGATCCTTAGCGTGGCTGCTGCTGTAAGCGCGTCGGTTGAGCCGAAGAAGCGACAACCACGCAATTCACGTGCCAGCCGCGCATTGAGATGCTTCTTCGTACAACCGGACCGGCATGATGGGCTGCTGAGATGCTGCCCTTAGCCCTCCGCCGCTATTCGAGCCCCCGGCGATTCCAGCTTCGTGCAACGACCCTAAGGCGTTCCCGCGGGAGCACGCGGAAGCGTCCAAAATGCCGGGACTCCAGAGCGTTGGGCCGCCCAAATCCTAGTAAATTGAGCGATGTAGCGTCAACCGAGCGCCGCCCAAGGGGTTTTGCGGGCGCCTGGCACCGGATTAGCGGCGTGTTGCAAATATGCTCGGGCAAGCCGCACGGCTCGAAACACCCTTGAGCAAATCAAAGCAAATAAGTGTGGTGAGCCCGCGGGGGCTCGAACCCCGGACCCCTTGATTAAAAGTCAAGTGCTCTACCGGCTGAGCTACGGGCTCTTCTCCGGCCATATGGGCCGGGTCGAGGCAAAAGCAATATTGCGGGTCGCCTTGCTAAACAACCCAAAATGCGGCATCCCCCCGTGATCCACCGCAAAGGCCGAGGGCTCCCCGGACCGGCGCGAAAGGGGAGGGGTCAAGCGCGAATGTCGAAACGATCCGCGAAGCTCCTGCGCTATTGGCCGCGTCTCCTGTTTCTTATCCCGTTCGTCGCCATGCTTTGGGTGCCGTCCTACAACCGGGTCGCGCCTGAGTTGGCCGGCATTCCCTTCTTCTATTGGTATCAGCTGGCCTGGGTCCTGATCGGTGCCGCGATCGCGATCGCCGTCTACGCCATCGAGACCCGCATCACGCACACGGCCCGGCAAGTCGACTTGGATCCGGAGTCCGGGGGCACGGGGGACATTCTTTGACCCTCGACGTCACCGCGACAGCCGTCTTCGTCGGGCTGTTCCTGTTCATCACTTGGCTTGGTTTCGTGGCGGCGCGCTGGCGTAAAGCCGATCTCAATCTGCTGCATGAATGGGGTCTCGGCGGCCGCCGCTTCGGCACTGTCGTTACTTGGTTTCTGCTCGGCGGCGATCTCTACACCGCCTACACCTTCATTGCCGTCCCGGCGCTGGTTTTCGGCAAGGGCGCGGTGGGTTTCTTTGCGGTTCCGTACACGATCCTCATCTATCCCATTCTCTATATGATCTTCCCGCGTCTATGGGAGATCGCGCGGGCGCGGGGTCATGTGACCGCCGCCGATTTCGTGCGCGACCGCTTCGACAGCCGGCTTCTTGCGCTCGCATTCGCGTTGACGGGCATCGTCGCGACCATGCCCTATATCGCGCTGCAGCTCGTCGGCATGGAGGTAGTGATCAGCGCACTCGGCTTTCACTTTGGCGGCTGGACCACACACCTACCCCTGATCATCGCCTTTATTATCCTCGCCGCCTTTACCTATACCAGCGGACTCAGGGCGCCCGCCTTGATCGCCATCGTCAAGGACGCGCTGATCTTCGTGACCGTGTTCGCGGCTCTGGTGATTATTCCGGCCGAGCTTGGCGGTTACGGAAAGATCTTTGCCAGCGTGCCGAAGGAGAAACTGATCCTCACGCCGCCCTCAGGCGAGAGTCTTGGGAGCTACAGCGCCTATGCCACGCTCGCGCTCGGTTCGGCGTTCGCATTGTTTCTTTATCCGCACGCCATGACCGGCATTTTGAGTTCGTCGAGCGGAAACGTCATCCGGCGGAATGCGGCGTTCCTGGCGGCTTACTCCTTGATCCTCGGGCTGATCGCGCTTCTCGGCTACATGGCCATCGCCGCAGGTGTGGACAAAGATCCGGCCTACCAAACGGGCTTCGCCGAGCACGGACCCAACTTCGCGGTGCCGGCGCTGTTCCTTGCGTCATTTCCCTCTTGGTTTGTCGGCGTCGGCTTCGCCGCCATCGCAATCGGTGCGCTGGTCCCGGCCGCAATCATGTCGATCGCTTGTGCCAATCTCTTCACGCGCAATCTCTACAAGGAATTCTTCCGCCCGCACTGCAGCGAGGCCGACGAGGCCCAGATGGCCAAGATCGTTTCGCTCGTGGTCAAAATCGGAGCGGTGGTGTTCATCCTCGCCATTCCCCAGTCTTATGCCATCCAGCTTCAGTTGCTGGGGGGTATCTGGATTATTCAACTTCTGCCGCCGATTCTGCTCGGCCTCTACACGCGCCGGTTCAACTCGATGGCGCTGCTGATGGGCTGGGCCGTTGGCACCGGCGTCGGCACCTATATGGCGGCGACCCAGAGCTTCACCTCCTCGGTCTATCCGCTTGAGGTCCTCGGCGTGACCCTGCCGGGCTATGCCGCGCTCTATTCGGTGGTGATCAATTTCCTCGTCGCGTTTCTCGTTGCGCCGGTTTTTGATTGGATGAGGCGAACTCGCGCCTCGGCTGCGCGTTAATCTTGATCTTGTGACGCAGCGCTAAAGCGGCTCTCGACCCCTGTGTAATTCCTCGATAAGTTCGGAGTCGCGATTCTAGACGCCCTTTTGCGGGGAGGAGATTGACACATGGCAGATGACAACCAGGGCAGCAGAACATTTATGGCGATTGTATTGGGGGGCATCGTGCTCGCCCTGGTCATCGCTGCCTTCTTTATGTACGGGCACAAAGGTGATTCGGAGGTCAAGGTCGAGCAGCCGATGACCGAGGAGCCCGCCGAGCAGCCAGCGGCGCCGCCTGAAGCCGAAGCGCCAGCGGCACCGCCCGCGGCCGAAATGCCGGCAGAGCCTCCAGCCGCTGAAGCGCCGGCAGCCCCGCCTGCAGCCGAAACGCCAGCCGAACCCCCGGCCGCCGAGCCCCCGGCAGCAGAACCGCCGGCCACGACCGACACACCGGCACCGGACACCGTGCCGCAATAACCCAAAGAGCGGGAGCGATCGCATACGAAAGGCGGTCGCTCCCGCCTTCTTGTGGAATCCCGAGTCGCAAAAAGAAGAGCCCCGGCGCGGGGAGTGCCGAGGCTCGTACGCATTACACAGAACACACTACCGGCCCAGACTCACTACAACTGGGCACGTGCCAGCATGCCTTTGGCCTATGGCAGTTTTTTGACATATCCTTGTCAGTAGTTCGAATGACCACAGGGATTTGTGGGCGTGCACTCACACCGCGTAGCAATGCCGTTCGACCTCAAGCGGTTGCTAGAATTGGCCGTTCTGACCGAGAATCCCGCCTGTGGCAGAGTCTTGTGCCGCGGCGCGCCCCATGCACAATGAGCGCAATTGATGGGCCGTTCGGGCCCGGTATGAGGTCGTGAAATCATGCGCTGGCGCGGTCAAAGAGAGAGTGAAAACGTCGAGGATCGGCGAGGACAAGGCGGCGGCTTCGGCTTTCCGTTTCCGCGTGGCGGTATGCGCTTTCCCGGCCCCGGTTCGCGCGGCAGAAGCGGCGGCATCGGCATCCTCGGGCTTCTCATTATTCTCGGCCTGATGTTCTTCTTCGGCGTGGATCCGAGGGTCATCATGCAAGGGGGCGGACCGGGTGGCCAACCCACCACCTTCCCCGATATCAACCTTCCGCAATCGCGCCCTGATGCCACCAATTTCCCGGTCCCGGGACAGCGGCAGAGTGCGCCGGTGCAGCGCCCGCAGAGTTCAAGCGAAGACGATCTCAAACGCTTCGTATCCGTCGTTCTTGCCGATACTGAAGACGTTTGGCGTAGCCTCCTTGCCCGCTATGACCTGCGCTACCGGGACCCGAAGCTGGTGCTGTTCACCGGCGGTGTGCGCTCGGCGTGCGGTCTAGGCATGGCCGCGATGGGGCCGTTCTACTGTCCGAATGATGAGAAGGTTTACATCGATCTCGATTTCTACGAGGAACTCAAGAACCGGTTTCGGGCGCCGGGCGATTTTGCTCAAGCCTATGTCATCGCGCACGAGATCGGCCATCATGTGCAAAAGCTGCTGGGCATCGCCGATCAGGTCGAAGCGCTGAAACAGCGCATGAGCCGCAGTCAGGGCAACGCGCTTCAAGTGCGTATGGAATTGCAGGCCGATTGCTTTGCCGGCGTCTGGGCCAACCGGGCCGACCAGAGCAGGGATGTTATCGAGCCGGGCGATATCGAAGAAGCGCTGCAAGCGGCGAGTGCCATCGGCGACGATCGCATTCAGCGGCAGACGCAAGGTTACGTCGTTCCCGACGCCTTCACGCATGGTTCGTCGAAGCAACGCGTGCGCTGGTTCAAGCGCGGCTATGAAAGCGGCGATCTCAATTCCTGCGACACGTTCAACGCGGATCAGCTTTAGGATCAGCCGCTAATTCAAAGGACGTCGCCGGCGTAGACGGTGGCTTCGCAGGGCCGTGCGGCTTTCTGAAACAGAGCGCATGCCTGTTCGGCCTCGGCGGCGCTGCCAAAGGGTCCCGCGATCAACCGCCATTTCTTGTCAGGCGCCAGCACGCGGCGCGGCTGAAGCCCGGCGACAAGCGCGGCATGATTGGTGAGGAACTCGCGCCACAGAGGCCGAAGCTTGTCCCGGTTGTCGACGATGCCGATCTCGATGCCGTAACGGGTCGAGCCGTCATTGGCGGCCGGAGGAAGGGCGATGGGATCCAAGGCCGCCGTCTCGGTCGCCGCCGGTTCGGGCGGTGCGGTAGCATCCGTATCCTCGGCTGAATCGTGACCGGGCGACGCCACCGGTTCAGCCGGAGCGGCAGTTTGGCTCTCTTGCGGCGCGGCCTGATCGGCCGCGTCTCCCGGCGCCTCCGGTGATGCGGCGGCAAACGGGGTCGGCGCTTCTTCAAGCGGCGATGTCACCACCGATGGCGGCACAGACGGTTTGGGCGGAGGGGTCGGTTCCGGTGCAGGCTCTTGGGCCTCGGCCTCGGCCTGCTCGGCCGGCTCCGGCTGAGGTTGCGCCTCCGGCTCCGGCGCCGCTGCCTGGGCGTCGCTCGGCGTCTCCGCTGCGGGCGGTGGAGGGGCCGGTTCGGCGGCCGGCTCCGGCGTCACTTCGGCTTGTGCCGGTTCCGCCGCTGCGGCAGGAGGTTCCGGGGCAGGGGCAGGCGGCTCCGATGGCACCGGCGCGTTCATCGTCTCGCCGTCCTCCAGACGGTCGCTGAGGCCTGCGACTTGTTGCGACAACGCCTGCAAATTCTCCTGGATCGCGGCGAGTTCCTGGTCAGGCGATGTTTGACCGTCCGGAGCCGACTTGACCGTCTGCCTGCCAAGCGTGGGTCCGGTGAGGACTGAAAAGAGGTAAACGCCGGAAACACAGCCGAGCAGGATCCAGAACACGGCGAAGCCGCTGCGCACCCAGTTCCGTGAGCCTGTCAGGCGATTCTTAGCCATCGGCTTTCAAGGCCTCCCCGGGCTCGAAATTCCGGCGGAAAAGCGACACCAATAAGGCTTTAACGACTTTCACGCTGTAAACCAAGGATGCCTCGCCCCGCGTCGCCGGTCAATTTCCCTTCAATCCCGACGCCACTTATGGCCCTCGCGCGGGGTTTGGACTAAATAGATCGCCGTCGGCAGCTTAGGAAGTGGCGCGGGGTGCGCGTCTTGGTATGGCCCCGGAGTGCTATATGGGCAATGACTGAAGCGTCATGACGAATAACCCAGTTCTTGCCCTGATCCTTGCCGCCGGCAAAGGCATGCGGATGAAGTCGGAGCGCGCCAAGGTGCTGCACCGGCTCGCCGGGGCGCCTTTGCTGGTGCATGCGCTCCAGACAATGAAAGCGGCCGGCCTCGACCGGCTTGCCGTCGTCTTGGCGCCTGAAATGAACGAGGTGGGCAGCGTGGCGCGCGCCTTTGACCCTACGGTCGAGCTGTTCGTCCAGGCAGAACCGCTGGGAACGGCCGATGCGGTGAAAGCAGCGCGCGATGCGCTTGCGGGCTTTCCCGGTCAGGTCCTGATTCTTTGCGGCGACACGCCGCTCTTGCGCGCAAGAACGATCAACGAAGTTCGTGCCGAGCTTGCTTCAGGTGCCGACCTCGTCGTGATCGGCTTTGAAGCCGAGAACCCCGCCGGCTATGGACGGCTTCTGCTGGACGGCGACGGCAAGCTCATCGGCATTCGCGAAGAGAAAGAGGCGAGCGAAGCGGAACGGGCCATCACCCTTTGCAATTCGGGAATCATGGGGTTCGGCTCGAGCAAGACCCTGCTCAATCTCCTCGACCGCATCGGCAACGATAACAGCAAGAGAGAATTCTATCTGACCGACGCCGTCGCGCTGGCCCGGGCCGATCGGCTCGACGCGCGCGTGGTTGAAGCCGATGCCGAAGAGGTTCTCGGCGTGAACTCACGCGCCGAGCTTGCTCATGCCGAAGCGGTCATGCAATGGCGCTTGCGCGATGCCGTCATGGCCAATGGCGCGACGCTGGTTGCGCCTGAGACCGTCTTCTTCAGTCATGACACGCGCATCGGCAAGGACGTCGTCATCGAGCCGCATGTGGTGATCGGCGAAGGTGTCATCATCGAAGACGGCGCGACCATCAGGAGCTTTTGTCACCTGCAAGGCTCGCGGGTCGGCGAAGGCGCGACGGTCGGACCTTTCGCCCGGCTCAGGCCTGGCGCCGATCTTGCCAAGGGCGCGCGTGTTGGAAATTTTGTCGAGATCAAGCAATCGGAGATCGGCGAGGGCGCCAAGGTCAACCACCTGACTTATATTGGTGACGCGACCATCGGACCCCGCGCCAATATTGGCGCCGGCACCATCACCTGCAACTATGACGGCTTCGCCAAGTACCGCACCGAGATTGGCGGCGGCGCCTTTATCGGTTCGAACTCTTCGCTGGTGGCGCCGGTCAAGATCGGGGAGGGCGCCTATATCGGGTCAGGCAGTGTGATCTCAAAGGATGTGGCACCCGATGCGCTGGCGCTCAGCCGGAGCAAGCAAGAAGAACGTCCCGATTGGGCCGCCAAGATGCGCGAGCGGCGCAACCGGAAGCCAAAGGATTCGGGGAAATAAAGGGACATAGAGCGTGAATTGCGCGCGCCCTTCGGTGCCTTTTAGCTAAAGGTAAGGTTTGCGAGGAGTTTGAAAGCGTATGTGCGGCATCGTTGGGATTCTCGGCAAAGGTCCGGTCGCCGAACAACTGGTCGATGCGTTGAAGCGCCTCGAATACCGGGGCTACGATTCGGCTGGCGTCGCCACCGTCGAGAACGGCGAGCTGGGGCGGAGGCGCGCCGAAGGCAAGCTGCGTAATCTCGAAGATCTGCTCGACCGGTTGCCGCTGAACGGGAACGCCGGCATCGGTCACACCCGTTGGGCCACGCACGGCAAGCCGACCGAAGCCAACGCGCACCCGCATATGACCGAGCTGGTCTCGGTGGTGCATAACGGGATCATCGAGAACTTTCGTGAGTTAAAGAGCGAGCTTGAGAAACAAGGTGCCGCCTTCACCAGCGACACCGACACCGAAGTCATCGCCCATCTCATCACGCGCGAGCTCAAGGCCGGAAACGATCCGGTGGTTGCCGTGTACCATGCCTTGAAACGCCTCGAAGGCGCTTTCGCCCTGGCCATCATCTTCCGTGGCTACAACGATCTGATGATCGTGGCCCGGCAGGGAAGTCCGCTCGCGCTCGGCTACGGCGACGGCGAGGTTTTTGTCGGCTCCGACGCGATCGCGCTTGCCCCCTTCACGGATGCCATCGCCTATCTGGAAGACGGCGATTGGGCGGTGCTGACCCGCGAGGGCGTCGCCATACGCGATCACGGCGGTGACGCGGTCGAGCGCCCGATCACCCGTTCGCTGGCCTCGGCCCTTCTCATCGACAAGGGCAATTACCGCCATTTCATGGCCAAAGAGATCCACGAGCAGCCGGAGGTCACCGGCCATACGCTCGCCTCGTGCGTCGACCTTGCCGCAAGCCGCATCGACATCCCGGCGCTGCCCTTCGACTTTGCCAAGCTGAGCCGGCTCTCGCTGTCAGCCTGCGGCACGGCGTTTTACGCCTGCCTAGTCGCCAAGTATTGGTTCGAACGCTGGGCCAAGCTGCCGGTCGATGTCGATATCGCATCCGAATTTCGCTACCGGGAGGCGCCGCTCGATCCCGGCGGCGCAAGCCTGTTCGTGTCTCAGTCGGGCGAGACGGCCGATACGCTGGCGACGCTGCGCTATTGCCGCGCTCAAGACCAGAAAATCGTTTCGATCGTGAATGTGCGCGAATCCTCGATCGCGCGCGAATCCGATGCAGTCTTGCCGACGCTGGCCGGCCCCGAGATCGGCGTGGCCTCGACCAAGGCCTTCACCTGTCAGCTCACCGCGCTTGCTTGTCTCGCCATTGCCGCGGGCAAGGCCCGGGGCGCGATCGGACCTGAACTCGAAGTCGAACTCGTGCAGGCTTTGGGTGAAGTCCCGCGCCATATGGCCACTGTTCTTCGTGACGAGCGGGCTTACGAGAGCCTCGCGCATAACCTGTCAAAGGCGCGCGACGTGCTCTATCTCGGGCGCGGCTCGAGCTTTCCGATCGCCATGGAAGGAGCGCTTAAGCTCAAAGAGATTTCCTATATCCACGCCGAAGGCTATGCCGCCGGCGAGCTCAAGCACGGACCGATTGCGCTGATCGACGAGAACATGCCGGTGATCGTGATCGCCCCGCGTGACGATCTCTACGACAAGACGGTCTCGAACATGCAGGAGGTGGCGGCGCGGGGAGGACAGATCGTGCTGGTCTCGGACGCCGGCCCAGCCAGCACCGGCTGCGCGATCGCCACGCATTTGGCCGTGCCCCCGGTCCACCGTTTCGTCGCGCCGCTGGTCTATGCCGTCCCGGTTCAGTTGATCGCCTATCACACGGCCACCTTTATGGGGACCGATGTGGATCAGCCCCGAAATCTCGCAAAATCCGTGACGGTGGAGTAGACTAGAGCCTCGGATTTGCCCGATTTCTCTGATTGAGCAAGAACATGGCGGATAAGCGGAAGTCCTTCCGAGCGCCCCGTCTTGCTTCCGGCCGGCGTCTTCTTCCGTGCCTATGCCTTGTAGCGGCGCTTGTTCTCGCTGCCGGCGCGGCTCATGCCCAAGATGCGGGGCTGAAGAGCGGCGCGGCGTCTCTTGCCGCAGGCAAATACCAGGACGCCGTCCGGCAGCTCTCGGCCGCGATCAATACGGACAATGTTTCGGCCGGCAGTGCGGCTAAGGCCCTCTATCTGCGCGGGATCGCCTACCGGAAGATGGGCGAGTCCGGCCGTGCCGTGGCCGATCTTGGCGCGGCCATCTGGCTGGGCCTGCCTCAATCCGACCGCGTCAAGGCGCAGGTCAACCGCGGCCTCGCATTCAAGGCGGCCGGGCTCAGTCGACAAGGGGACGCGGAAATCGCCGCTGCCCGGAAGGCTGCCGGGAACAGCCAGGTCGATCAAATCATCGCCGACGACGGCGGCGCACCGAAAAGCACGGCAGACATTGCCGCATTTTCGACCGACGTCAGCCGCGGAGGTCAGGCGAGCACGTCGTCGTCGTCGTGGAGCAGCTGGATTCCAGGCTTCGGCCGCAATCGCAGCGAGCCGGCAGCCCCTGTGGCGCAACCGTCTTCGCCGCCAACCCGCACGGCCAGCAACGCTCCATCCCCGCCGGCAGCCTCGAGCAAACCTCCGGCCGCCTCCGGGTCTTGGACGACGTCCGTTGATGGTGCGGAATCGCAATCGAGCAGCACCGGCGGCAGCCGTCTAACCCGCTGGTTCGGGTCTTTCAGAGGCTCTTCGTCCTCCGAGCCGCCGCCGCCGGCACCCGCCACCCAGACTGCAGCGGCGTCTCCTCCGCCCAGCAAGCCCCGTTCCGCACCGCCTGCCGCAGCCGCGAGCTCAAGCTGGTCTACCACCACACAAGGCCAGGACGCTCCGGAGGCTGAAAGCAAGCGGAGCTGGCGCATCTTCGGCCGAAGCTCAGAACCGGAGCCGGCCGCGCAACCAGCGGCGACACAGGCCGCGTCCGGCGGCTATCAGGTTCAACTCGCGAACAGCCGCTCGGAAGCAGACGCACAAGCGCTGTGGAAAAAGGCGTCGCGAACCCCCGGTCTCCAGGGTATGACGCCTGAAATTGAGAAAATCGATATCGGCAATTTCGGTACGTTCTACAGTCTCAAGGTCGGCCCCTTCCCGGACAAGGCGCAAGGCGTTAAGGTCTGCAACGCGCTAAAGCGAAGCAAGATCGATTGCTCTCTTGCGACACTTTAGTTGCAGTTTCCTGAAACAGCGTAAGTGGCGGCATTGCTCTTTTGCGAGCTAAGCCTCACATCAGGACTCGGGATGTGTTAAGGCACCTGCCTCACCGGACCGGCCGAAAGACCGGTGCCGCAGTCCTTGGAGATGGATCGACATAATTATGCGTCCGATGAAGAGTCAAAAAAAACCAACACCGGAACAGTCAAGCGCAACGTCCGAGCCGTCCGAAGATCAGCTCGTGTTGCTCGGAGGGGAACCGGCGCACTCCTCGCATCTTATGGCCCGGCTGCGAGGCTACTTTCTAACCGGCCTCATCATCGTCGGACCCGTGGCCATCACCATCTACGTGGTGTGGTGGTTCATCAATCTCGTCGATGCCTGGGTCAAGCCGCTGATCCCCACCGCCTATCTGCCTGAGACTTATCTTCCCTTCAGCGTTCCCGGCGTCGGCCTCATCGTCGGCATTTTCGGTCTCATGGTCATCGGGGCACTGACCGCCAATCTGTTCGGCCGGACCGTCGTGGCCTATGGGGAGATGATGCTCGACCGCATGCCGGTCGTGCGCGGCGTCTACCGTCTGCTCAAGCAAATCTTCCAGACGGTGTTCTCCAAGAGCGGAACGTCTTTCAAGCGTGTCGGTGTCATCGAGTTCCCACGCAAGGGTCTCTATGCCTTGGTGTTCGTTTCGGGCGACCCGCCGGCGGAAGTCGAAGAGAAACTCGGCAATGGTGAAACGGTCATGACCGTGTTCATGCCGAATGCGCCGAATCCGACCACCGGGTTCGTGATCTTCATGCCGGCAAGCGATGTGATCCTGCTCGACATGGCGGTCGAGGACGCTGCCAAGATGGTGGTCTCGGCGGGACTGGTGGCGCCGCAGAAAAAGCTGAAGACATTGGTCGAAGAAGCAAAAGCGAAAAAGCCGGTTCCTGAAGAAGAGCCCGTCGTCTAGAGATCTCCGGACTCACCCGGCCCGCATCAGCTTGATCGCGTCGTCCCGCTCGAACAAATAAAGCAGCAGTCTCAACGCTTCGGCACCCGGTTCCTTCAGCTCGGGGTCGCGGCTGAGTCTGAGCTGTGCTTGGTCGCGCGCCGCCTCAAGCAGCGCCTGGTGCTCGGGGAGGGTGGCGATGCGGAACAGCGGCAGCCCGCTCTGGCGCGTGCCAAGCACTTCGCCGCCGCCGCGGAGCCGCAAATCCTCTTCGGCGATCACAAACCCGTCTTCGGTACGGCGCATCACATTTAACCTCTCACGTGCCGTCTCCGACAGCTTCTGGCGGTAGAGCAGGATACAGGACGAGTCTTGCGCGCCGCGCCCGACCCGCCCGCGCAGCTGGTGCAGCTGGGCCAGGCCGAAGCGCTCGGCATGTTCGATAATCATCACGGACGCCTTCGGCACGTCGACGCCGACCTCGATCACCGTGGTCGAAACCAGGATCGACAGAGCGCCCGAAGCGAAGGCGGCCATAACGCTGTCTTTATCCTTTGACGGGAGCCGTCCATGGACCAGTCCAACGGATTCGCCAAATTGGGCGCGAAGCGCCGCATAGCGGTCCTCGGCCGCGGCGATGTCGAGAACCTCCGACTCAGCGACAAGCGGGCAGACCCAATAGACCTGAGCCCCGTCGGCGATCGCGCGCCCGACCCCTGAGACGACCTCGTCCAGCCGTTCGAGCGGCACGGCGCGGGTGGCGATCGGCTTCCGCCCCGGCGGCTTTTCGTCGAGCCGCGAGGCGTCCATATCGCCGTAACTCGTCAACAGAAGCGTGCGCGGAATGGGTGTGGCGGTCATCACCAGAAGCTCCGCTCCCGAGCCCGACCCTTTGGCCTGAAGCGCCAGCCGTTGATGCACGCCGAAGCGATGCTGCTCGTCGATGACGACGAGACCGAGATCCTTGAATGCGATCTGTTCCTGGAACAATGCATGGGTACCGATCAGGATATCGGTGCGTCCTTCCTTCAGCGCCTCCAAGATCTCGGCCCGTTCGCGTCCGCGCTCGCGGCCGGTGAGGATCGCGATGCGCAAGTCAGCAGCTTTGGCGAATCCGTCGATGGTTTGCAGATGCTGGCGTGCCAACAGTTCGGTCGGCGCCATCAAGGCCGCTTGCGCGCCCGCTTCGACGGCACCTGCCATGGCAAGCAGCGCCACTACCGTTTTGCCGCTGCCGACATCGCCTTGGAGCAGACGAAGCATGCGGTGCGGACTGGAAAGATCGGCGTCGATCTCGGCCAAGGCGCGCTGCTGTGCGGAAGTCAGAGTAAAGGGCAGGGCGGCAAGGATGGCGTTGCGCAATTTCCCGGTGGCGGCAAGACGCCGTCCGGCGCGCCGCTTGAGGCGGGCACGGATCACGGCCAGCGCAAGCTGGTTGGCGAGAAGCTCATCGTAAGCGAGCCGCGCCCGCGCCGGCGCCGAAGGAAGAAACTCGCTCTCGGTTTCCGGGGCGTGGAGACGGGCGATTGCCTCGCCGAACCCGGGCCAATCCTTCTGGGCAAGAAAGGGCGCATCGATCCATTCAGGCAGTGACGGCAATTGTCCGATCGCATTGTGAATGGCTTTGCGCAGAGTCGTATTAGTAAGGCCTGCGGTCAGTGGATAGATGGGTTCGTGTGAGGGAAGGCTTGCGTCGCCTTTTGCGTCGATTGCCGTGACATGATCGGGGTGCGGCATTTGCAGCGACCCGTCATACGATTCGAGCTTCCCTGAAATGAGCTTGCGGCTGCCCTCCGGCAAAAGACGCTTGAGATAGGACGCATCGGCGTTGAAATAGACGAGGTCGAGGGCCGAGCCCGCGTCATCTTCGACCAGCACGCGATAAGGCGCCCGCCGTCTTCCCTTTCGGCCGCCGCCTTGCCTGTGCTCGGTGATCGTGACTTCGAGCGTGGCGATCTCGCCGATCCTGGCCTCGGCGATCCGCGGCGTCACGATGCGATCGATGAGACCGGCGGGCAGGTGCCAAAGCAGATCGACGACGCGGGCATGAGCCCCCTCGTGCCTTGGGCCCGCGAGCTTATTGAGCAATTTTTCGACGCTCGGTCCCACCCCTTTCAAGGAGCGGACCGTGGCGAAGAGCGGGGCTAGCTTTGCGGGTCGCATGGGCTGACGATAGAGACATGCAAAGTCATAAAGGGAGCGAATCCAGGTTCGTTTGAGCGCGACCTTGACAGGCTTGGCGCGTCCGCTCTAACCCACGCGTTGCGGTACTGGGAAGTTTTATCATGTCCGGCAGTCATCTTGGCATGCGCCGCCGGCGGGCGCTGTGGCGGGCGACGCATCGCGGTTCCAAGGAGATGGATTTCCTGCTTGGCCGCTACGCCGAGCATGCCCTGAACGGGATGAGTGAGGCGGAGATCTCCATTTTCGAGCGCCTGATCGAGGCACCGGACCCCGCCATCGAAAGCGGCGTTCTTGACGGATCGTCTCTCGGCGAACATGACCTCGACGAACTGATAGACCGTCTTAGACGTTTTCACGGCCTGATCACCACCAACTGACGGCCACAGCGACCTTTAGAAATGCCAGCTTCGCCGAAACTTCCCTCCCCGCCGGTCGAGCGCCTGCTCGAAGCCCCGCGGGCTATCGCTGCGGGCGTGCCTGAAGGGCTCGACGCGCTTCTCCTTGGCGAACTCGCCCGCCGCGCCACAGCGGCCGGGGCGGGGGCGCCAATTCTGCATGTCGCGCGGGACGGCAACCGGCTCGTGACATTGCAAGAGGCGCTCGGCTTCTTTGCGCCCGATGTCGAGGTGTTGGCCTTTCCTGCCTGGGACGGCGTGCCTTACGACCGGGTCGCCCCAAATGCCGAAACCATCGCTCAACGTATCGCGACCCTTGCCGCGCTTGAGACGCGCGCGTCTGGTGAGCGCAAGCCTCTCGTCGTGCTGACCACGCTCAACGCGATTCTCCAGAGGCTTCCGCCACGCGAGTTCATCGCCGGCGCAAGCTTCAATCTTAGTCCTGGCAACGTGATCGAGATGCAAGGCCTGATCGAACGGCTGGAGATGTCCGGCTATGCGCGGGCCGGCACGGTCACAGATCCGGGGCAATACGCCGTGCGCGGCGGCATTCTCGACCTTTACCCTCCGGGCGCCGAGCCGGTGCGTCTCGATTTCTTCGGCGACACGCTGGAGCAGGTGAGGGCCTTCGACCCGAGCACGCAGCGAAGCGAAGGGCGGCGCGATCACCTTGGGCTTCTTCCCATGAGCGAAATCGCGCTGACGCCGGACGTTCGCACCCGTTTCCGCCAACGCTATGTGGAGCTGTTCGGTCCCGTCACCGGCGACGACCCGCTGTATGAGTCGATTTCGGCCGGACGCCAGCAACAGGGCATGGAACATTGGCTCCCGCTCTTCCATGACCGTCTGGCGACGCTGTTCGACTACCTGCCCGATGCGACCGTTACGTTGGACCCGCTCGTCGACGATGCGCGTGAAAAACGGCTCGAGCAGATCGCCGATCATTACGATGCCCGCGCGCAAGCACTCGAGCGCAAGGCGTTCGGCGCGCCGCCTTATCATCCCGTCCCTCCCGAGAGCCTGTTCTTGAACGAGGCCGAGTGGCAGGAGGCGCTGTCGGGACGCCACGTGGTTCTGTTCGATCCGTTCGAGCGGCCGGAAAAGCCGGACGAGACCGTCATCGTGTCCTTTGGCGGAAAGCAAGGCCGTTCGTTTGCCGCCGAACGCCAGGCTGAAGGGACCGACGTTTTCGCTGCCGTGGCCGCGCACACCAAAAGGCTCAGAGGCGAAAACAAAGAAGTCATCATCGCCTGTTGGAGCGGCGGCGCGCGCGAGCGTTTGGCAACGCTTCTTTCGGAGCACGGCGCCGGCGAAACGAGGCGAATCGACAGTTTTGCCGAGGCGCTGAGTTCCCCTTCAAAGGCTCTTCCGGTGGCCGTGCTGCCGCTCGAAACGGGCTTCGAGGCGCCAGGACTTGCCGTGATCGGCGAGCAGGACATTCTGGGCGACCGGCTGGTGCGGCGCACGCGCGGCCGTCGTGGCAGCGATGTCTTGAGCGAAGCGTCGAGCCTCACGATCGGCGATCTTGTGGTTCATTCCGACCACGGCATTGGCCGCTTCGCGGGCCTTGCCACCATCGAGGCGGCAGGCAAGCCGCACGATTGTCTCGAACTGCATTATCAAGGCGGCGACAAGCTTTATCTGCCGGTCGAGAATATCGAGCTTCTCAGCCGTTACGGCTCCGACGAAGCCGGCGCGCAACTGGATCGGCTCGGCGGTGTCGGCTGGCAGACGCGGAAAGCGAGCCTCAAGAAGCGTATCCGCGACATTGCCGAAAAGCTGATCAAGGTCGCGGCACTCCGCGCTCTGCGCCAGGCCCCGGTCTTGAGCCCGCCCGATGGGGTCTACGAGGAGTTCTCGGCCCGGTTCCCTTACGAAGAGACCGAAGACCAGGAAGTCAGTATCGGCGCCGTTCTCGAGGACCTTGCCAGCGGACGGCCCATGGACCGGCTGATCTGCGGCGATGTCGGTTTCGGCAAAACCGAAGTCGCGCTTCGCGCGAGCCTAATCGCCGTGCTTGCCGGCAAACAGGTCGCGGTGGTGGTGCCGACCACGCTGCTCGCCCGCCAGCACTTCCACACCTTCGCCGAGCGCTTCCGCGGCCTGCCGGTCAAGATCGCTCAGGCGTCACGCCTGGTCGGCGCCAAGGAGCGGGCGGAGGTGAAAAAGAGTTTGAAGACGGGAGATATCGATATCGTCGTCGGCACGCATGCCTTGCTAGCCAAAGGCGTCGAGTTCGCCGATCTCGGTCTTCTCATTGTCGACGAGGAGCAGCATTTTGGCGTGCAGCACAAAGAGCGCCTCAAGCAACTTCGCGACGACGTGCACGTGCTGACCCTGACGGCAACGCCCATCCCGCGCACGCTGCAACTGGCGCTGTCGGGGGTCCGCGAGATGTCGCTCATTTCGACTCCGCCGGTCGACCGGCTCGCGGTGCGGACCTATGTCATGCCGTTCGATCCGGTGGTGTTGCGCGAGGCGCTGCTGCGCGAACGCTTCCGTGGCGGGCAGACGTTCTACGTGGTGCCGCGCATTGCCGATCTGGACGATGCCGCCGCATTCCTCGCCGAGCACGTGCCTGAGTTGAAGATCGCACGCGCCCACGGCCAGATGGGATCGCGCGAACTCGACCAGGTGATGAATGCTTTCTATGACCGTCAATATGACGTGCTGCTGTCGACCTCGATCGTGGAATCGGGTCTCGACATTCCCTCGGCCAACACGCTGATCGTGCACCGCGCCGACATGTTCGGGCTGGCGCAGCTCTATCAGTTGAGAGGCCGGGTTGGCCGCTCCAAGGTCAGGGCCTATGCCTATTTCACCATCCCCGCCGATGCGCGGCTGACGCCGTCCGCCGAGAAGCGGCTCAAGGTGCTGCAATCGCTCGATACGTTGGGCGCGGGCTTCGTTTTGGCGAGTCACGATCTCGATATCAGAGGCGCCGGCAATCTCCTTGGCGAAGAGCAATCGGGCCATATCAGGGAAGTCGGCTTCGAGCTTTACCAGTCGATGCTTGAAGAGGCGGTCGCCGCACTCAAAGGCGGTGAGGGCGCCGTGATCGAAGATCGATGGTCGCCGCGCATCAATCTCGGCACGGCGGTGCTTATCCCCGAGGAATATGTGCCCGACCTGCAAGTGAGGCTCGGTCTTTATCGGCGGCTCTCGGGCATCGAGAGCCATGACGCGATTGAAGCCTTTGCCGCCGAGCTGATCGACCGGTTCGGACCGTTGCCGGAAGAAGTCCGCCACCTCCTAGAAGTTGTTGAAATCAAAGGACTTTGCCACAAGGCGGGCATCGAGCAGATCGATGCGGGCCCGAAAGGCGCGGTGATCGCCTTCCGTAATAAGAGCTTTGCCAACCCGGAAGGCCTGATTGCCTTCATTGGCGAGGAAGGAAAAAGGGTGAAGCTCCAGCCCGATCACCGGCTGATCTATTACGCGAATTGGCAGACGCCGGAGGAACGGCTCCACGGTGCAAGAGATCTGTTGAAGCGTCTCGTCAAGATCGCTCAAGCCGTGAAAGAAGCGGCCTGATCAGACTTGCAGCAAGATCTGATCGCGCAACACCCGGCCGTCGCCGTCGCGCGGGATTCGCCTGACGATCAGAATCTTGTCGGGGAACTTGTAATGGGCAACGCTTCGCTCTTCGAGAAACCGGTTGAGCGCCTCGATCGCGACCAGCTCGCCGGGCCGCGGCACGACGGCGGCAATCACGCGATCACCAATCTGCGCATCGGGAAGCACGAGACAGGCCGCGTCGAGAAAGGCGGGGAAGCTCTGGTAAAGCTCATCGAACTCGCAAGCGGCAATCGACAGACCGCCATGGCGAAGCAACTCAGGGTCTTCCTTCAGGTGTAGGCTTGCGCTTGCCGCGCTGCCGCGCTTGCCGAGAAGCCCGGTGCTGACGAACAGATCGCCGTCAGGCGTAAGCGGCCCCTCCGTCTGCCCGCTCGGGACGATTGGCCCGCGCATGAGAATCTCGCCATAACCCTCAGGGGCGGGGCGCGGTGCAAGCTTGGTTTCCACGAAGACCGAATCGTCGCTGTCTTCCCGGACGGAAACTTCGCCGAACGGAAGTCCGGCCGGGTCGCTTGCGTCCTTGCGCCTGAGCACGACGCTTGCAAGGTCGCCAAGCGGATAAAGATCGAAGAATTCGGCGGTGTTGCCAAAGGGAAGCTTGAGCGGCTCGGCTTGCCCGACGCCGGTCCACACCACACCGACCTGCCGCAGCCGGCATTGAGGCTTTTGCGGCACGCCGTCCTTGGCAAGTTGCGCAAGCGCAGGCGAGGGCAGTGCCGTCACCGTGGCCCCCGTGGCGGTGAGCTGTCCGGTGAACACCTCATAATCGAAGGGATGGTGCTGAACGAGCGTGGCGCCACTGATGAGCCAAGGGAGAAAGCCGAGCGAAAGTCCGGCCGGTCCGGTCAGCGGATAGGCGTTGAGGATCACGTCGCTTCTATCGAGGCCGAGCCCGAGCACCGTCATCGCGCCTTGCGCCAAGAGTTCCTCTTCGCCGTGCTCGATCGCAAGGAAGGGCACGCCCGCCCGCGCGGTAAACGTGATCATGGCCGGCCCCTCTCGCGGCCCGGTTTCGACCGGCGGCAAGTCCTTACGGGTCTCGATGGCTTCGTCGAGTGAGGTGACACCCTTGGGAAGATCGGGACCGAAACCGAGCACGAAACGCAAAGAGGAATGAGTGTTCGCCACCGCGGACAGCGCCTCCATCGGATTTTCGGCGGCAAGACGAGAGACACCGATCAGGGCCTTGGGTTTGAGTTCGTTGCAGGCCTTGGCGACCTCGTATCCCCGCCACAGCATCGGCAGCGCTGCGACGGTCAGACCGGCGCGCCAAGCGGCGAGCACAGTCAATGGCGATAGAGCGAGATTAGGGAGCTGAGCGGCAATGGTATCGCCGGGGCGAAGTCCCAGCTCGACGAACACGGCGGCAAGCGCGTCGACGGCCGCATCGGCCTCGCTGTAAGTGAAGGACCGCGAGGTGCCAAGGCCGAGCGCCTGACGATTGGGCGGATCCAACAGCGCCAAGACGTTCGGCCGTTGAATGGCCCGGGCCCGCAGCAGCTGTTCCGCCGTCGGAAGGTCGCCGTCCTCTGTCCCCTTGGTTTCTTCGGCTGTGCTCATCGGCAGTTAGGGGTTGTCCGTCTTGCTGCCGCCTTGCGCCGCCGCCGGTAGCTCGATCCACCACGTGTCGATCTGGTAGCCGTAGAGAGGCGTTGTCTCCGGCCGCTTCAAATCGCTCCAATGGGCCACCCATTGGCTCGGGAGATAGAACAATGGAATGAGGTAGTCGCCGGAGAGCAGAAGGCGATCGAGCGCGCGCACTGCCGCAACAAAGCCAGGCTGGTCCTTGGCCTTGAGCATTGCCTCGATCATGGCATCGACGCCGGCATTCCTCACGCCAGGATAGTTGAATGTGCCTTCGGTCGCGGCCGCATTGCTCGACCAGCGAAACGATTGCTCATTGCCTGGCGACAGCGAAGCCGGCCAAAAGTATTGGATCATGTCGAAATCGTAGGTCTGCTTGCGCCGTTGATATTGCGCCGAGTCAACTTGACGGATTCGCGCCTCGATTCCTACTTGCTTCAACGCCCGCGCAAAGGTCAGAAGCAGCCGCTCCTGGGCTCGCGTGACGGCAAGAATTTCGAACACGAACGGCTCTCCCGTCGCGACGTTGATCAGCTTGCCGCCTGTGAGCCGGTATCCGGCTTCCTCCAAGAGCTGAAGGGCTTCGCGGCGCCCCTCGCGGTTGTCGCCGGAACCGTCACTGACCGGAAAGGCAAAACTTCCATCCATGATGTCCGGTTTCACGTCGTCGGCGTATGGCGCAAGCAATGTGCGCTCGGCGGGGCTGGCAGGAACGCCATGCGAGCTCAAGTCTGAGCGCGCGAAATAACTTTCCGTGCGTGCGTATTGGCCATGATAAAGCGTGCGGTTCACCCACTCGAAATCGAACAGCTTGATCAGCGCCTCGCGCACGCGCTGATCGGCGAACATCGGCCGGCGCGTGTTGAACACGAGTGCGGACATGCCGGCCGGAGTCTCCACCGGCAACGCCTCTTTGACGACGCGTCCGTCACGGATGGCAGGGAAGTTGTAGCCCTGGGTCCACCTGGTCGGGTCTTCTTCTTGGCGCAAGCGAACGAGCCCGGATTTGAAGGCCTCGAACATGGCGCCGGCGTCGCGGTAATAGTCGAACCGAATCTCGTCGAAATTGTAGAGCCCGCGATTGACCGGCAGGTCGCGTCCCCAATAGTCGGGATCGCGCTTAAAGGTGATGCTCTTGCCGGGATCGACCTCGTCCACGGTGTAGGGACCGCTGCCGACCGGGGGGACGAAACTGGTCTTCTCGAATTGATCGGGATCGATGAGGTGACGCGGCAGAACCGGCATCAATCCCATGATGAGCGGCATCTCACGGTCGCCGCTTGCGTCGAAAGTGAACTTCACCTTGCGGGGGCCGGTCTGCTCCACCTTGGTGACCTTCTTATAATATGAGCGATGATTGGGCCGGCCATGATCGCGCAAGAGTTCATGCGAGAAAATCACGTCCGCGACAGTTATCGGCGTGCCGTCTGAGAACTTCGCTTTGGCATCCAGCGTGAACTCGACGAAGCTCCGGTCGGCCGGCGTCTCCACGCGCTCGGCAATAAGGCCGTAAAGGCTGAAGGGTTCGTCATAGGCCCGGGCGAGCAAGCTCTCATAGACATATTCGCGCACCCCCTCCGCGGATACACCCTTGACGATCAGGGGATTGAGACTGTCAAAAGAGCCTTGCACCGCGAAAGTGGCGCGTCCGCCCTTGGGGGCTTCGGGATTGGCGTAGCCGAAATGTGTAAATCCCTTGGCCTCGCGGGGGTCTCCATGCATGGCAAGACCCGGCTGAGGACCCGCCGCAGCGTGGCCGGGGAGCAAAAGGAGGCCCAAAATCAGGGATGGAATAGTAACTTTCAAAAGCTTGCGTGCGTGGCTATAGATGCTTTCCGCGATGCGACACACATAAGGGTAACACCGCCGGAAGCGCAATTGGCGCTATAAGAAGGCGGGGTTGAACTCGGTTCCGCGCGGTGGCACTGACGGAAGGGGCAGCCACGCCCCTGCCTCATTTCAGGTATTGACCAGTGGCGGGACGCGGGGGCGGCGAAGCTCATCGAGCAGACCTGACGCAGCCCGCGAAAAGAGGAAAGGTCTATGATGATCGGGTCCAGGGATCTATGGAACTCGCTGAGCCGCGGGGCGGCTCGACTCATGCTGTGCTTTGGCGCTGCTGCGCTGGCTCTGGCGATGACCTCGCCCTTGGTCATGGCGCAACAAGGTCAAGCTCAGCCCAAATCGACACAGGCACCTAAAAAATCAGCGCCAGCCGCGGCACCCGCCGCCGGCGCCGCTGCCCCGCAGGCCGCCGGACCGGCTGCGGACCCTTGGATCAAGCTTTGTGTGAAGAACGAGCAGACGCAGAATAGGCAAGTCTGTCTGACCCGCCACGAAGGGCTCGAGCCCAATACCGGAATGGCGCTGGTAACCGTGATGGTGCGCCAAACGGAAGGGGAAGAGAAGCAGCAGCTGATGATTCAGATGCACACGTTTGAGGGGCTCGTGATACCGGCCGGCATACAGATGAAGATCGATGACGGCGAGCCGGTTAAGCTGCCATTCGTGGTCTGCTTCCCCTCGGGCTGCCAGGTGCAAACGGATCTGACGCCGGAAATGCTCGAGAGCATGCGCAAGGGCCAAAAGATGGCCGTGCTCGGCATGAACGTGCAGCAGAAGGCGACCGGCTTTCCGATACCCCTGACCGGCTTTAGCAAGGCTTTGGACGGCCCCCCGATCGACACCAAGAAGTACGAAGAGTCGCGGCGGCAGATGATGGAAATCTTCAAGAAGCGCCGGGCCGAACTTGCCGCCAAGCAGGCTGCGCAAGCCCAGGCCGGAAATCAAGCGGGTGCCGCGCCTGCCGCTCCTCCGGCACAAGCTCCCGCGAACGCGACCACGGCTCCGCCGAAAAGGCCGCCCGCGCAATAGACGCGAGACGCGCTTCGCGAACAGCTTTTAGGACTCTGAATGGCCGCTCGGGAAACCGGAGCGGCCTTCACTTTTCCAAGGATCGCTTAGTGCTCTTGCAGAAAGCGGAAGCGAAAAACACCGCCTCTTAAATCCTCGAAGAGTTCGGCGACCTGAGGGTGGCGCAAGGGCTCGTCAGAGGCATCCGGCACGAGATTCTGCTCCGATACATAGGCGATATATTCGGTGTCCGCATTCTCGGCGAGCAGATGGTAGAACGGCTGATCCTTGTCGGGTCTGACGTCTGTGGGAATGGAATCGTACCACTCTTCGGTGTTGCTAAAGCTCGGATCGACGTCGAAGATCACGCCACGAAACGGGTAGACCCGGTGGCGGACGACCTGACCGATTTGGAATTTGGCGCTGCGGGTAGACATCATGGTACTGTGTTCCACCTTGGCCTTTAGGAGATAAGAGCCAACGGAAGCGTTGCTGTCAACGGTGGTCGGGTTCGGTTTAGAACCAGCGCCGGTTGGACCACATGAACTGTTCGGGGTTTTCTCTGATCCAGGTTTCGAAGTGGCGTTGGATGGCCGCGGTGATGGAGCGGATATCCTCAGCCTGATTGTTCGTGCGCGGGATCCTCAGTTCGTTGACATTAATGTCGAAGCAGGCGCGATTGCCGATCCTGACACAGCGGCCGATCCAGATGCGAGCGCCGACGCGCCGCGCAATCATAGCGGCAATCGGCATGCTCTTGGCGGGATGGCCGAAAAAGGGCACGGCGATTCCATTCGCGTCGTAAAGATCGGAGATGAAGCCAAGCCGGCCGCCACGGCGCACGTAATCCATGATACGACGCGCGGTCTTTTGCGTCTCGTCCTGTCCTGCGGCGCGGCCCCGGCCGAACAGACCGCCGGGATAAAGTCTCTCGCGCTGGGCTCGAAGGTAGCGGTCGACATAAGGATTCTTGACTTGCCGGTAAACGCCGGCGGGGCGCACGCCGGCCAAGGTCACCGGCCACATGCCAATTTCCCAATTGCCCATATGCATGGTGACGATCAGGGCTGGTCCCATCTTGTCCTTGTAGCGCTCGATCCAGTGGCCGTTGGTGACGTGAAGCCGGCCCGGGTCGTCCAAGATGCGATCGATATTCATGGTCTCGACCATGACACGGCCGAGATTCTCCCAAGCCGCGCGGGCAATGCGTTCCCGCTCCTGTGGCGATTTGTCGGGAAAGGCACGCTCGAGATTGGCCAGGGCGCGCTTGTGCCGGCGGTTGTAGGGGGCGACGAGACGCCAGATCTTGGCCGATATGGTTGCGGCGAGGTCGACCGGAGCCAGGCGGACGATCCCGATGAGAGTCCGCAAGCCCAGATATTCGAGCCGGTAGCGCAGATCAGTGAAAAGCGAGGGGCGGGGGCGCTGGGCCGCTGGTGGCGCCACGTCGTTATTCCTTATTGTCGAACAGGGGACGCGAATTTGAGGGTTCTCGTGGCAAATGCAAGATAGAGCGTCAAGAGCCTGGGCCGCTATCAGCCTGAGCTTGGACGCATCAAACTCGGCAGCTCCGTCGGCGGGGCAAGTCCAACCCGCATGACGGCGCGGCGCAGAGGTGGAAACGCATTCAGGCCGTGTAACACGACGCCGCGCGCCGCTTGCAAAGGGGCCAGCGAAGTCAGCAGCGAGCGGTTCAACAAATCGACCCCGACTGTGCGGCTCATGATGTCAAGGCGCCGCGCTTCCGCATAAGCCTCAAGAACGACTTCCGACCCCGGATCGCGGCCTCCGCGAAGTGCTGCGGCGACGCAATCGGCAAGCGCGGCGGCGTCGCGAAAGCCGAGATTGAGTCCTTGCGCACCGATGGGGGGAAGGATATGTGCCGCCTCGCCGATGAGGACCGTCCGCCCGGCGGCAAGCCGGTCAGCCGAAAGCCCTGCCACCGGAAACTCGGCACGCGCGCCAAGATTGGAGACCACGCCGAGACACTCGCCAAGACGGTTGCTGAGCGCGTCGATGAAGCCGGCGTCGTCGCGTTGCATGAGCTGCGTGACTTCGGCAGGGGACCCGATCCAAATCAAGCTTGACGCGTGAGCGTCGGGGAGGGGAACGGTCGTGATCGACCCATGCTCGCGGTGCAACTCGGTCGAAACGTTTCGGTGGGGCAGGCTGTGGCGAAACGCCGTGGCAATGGCCGATTGATCGTAGTGCCGTTCGGTCATGCCGATTCCGGCGCTGGTGCGGCAAATCGATTGTCTGCCATCGGCCCCAGCCACCAGGCGGGCACGAATCGGCATGCCCTGGCTGAGCGTCAAAGCCGTCTTGTCCCCTTCGATCGCGATACCGGACACAGTTGCCGGAATCACCGCCGGCAAGATCTCTTGCGCGCGCGCGTACAAGCTTTCGACGAGAACGGTGTTGGCGATGTTGTAGCCGAAACTGTCAAGCCCGACCTCGCTCGCCTTGAATTCGATGTCGGGAGCGCGCAGCGGGCTGGCCGAAGCGTCAACAATACGGATGGCCTCAAGCGGCGCGGCCTCGCCTTCGAGCCGGTCCCATACGCCGAGCGTCCGCAAAAGATCGACGGAGCTTGCAAGCAGCGCTGCGGTCCTGGTCTCGAGCCTGCCTTCGCGGGCGGGCGAGGGCGGCGGACCGATTGCGACCACGTCGGCCCCGACATGCGCGAGCGCGAGCGCCGCGGCCAAACCCGAAGCCCCGGTGCCAACCACGGCGACGCCGTAAATATGCTCAGCCCGGTCCGTCATGAGCTGCTTTCGTTGAATTTATTGTCGCGTCGCGTGATTCAGCACGCCCCGAAAGGAACGGCCAAGGAAGCGAAAGCCGATCTCGATCAATGGACTATGGCCGCCCATTGAGTCGGGAGCGAGGAAAATCTTTGAGCACGCTTGGATCCCAAGGCTCGGAGCCGGACACCCTCTGCGTTGCACATGGGCAACAGTGCGCGGCCAAAATGCAGGGTGTCGTTAGACTGTCACAAGCGCGTCATTGGACAGGAAATAGAAGGGTACAGCGGGTCCTGTAGGGGGGATTCCAACATAAGCACCTGGACGCAACGGGTGCATCACAGGTGCGTCTAACAACCGGGGAAAGAAAATTTCCTCAATGTCGGAACAGGTTAGGCAGAACAGGAGACGGATATGTACGGGGGACTGAACAATTTGGGCCGGTATCTGCTTGCGGGGGCAGGCGCTATCGGCATTTTGGCTGCCAGCGGGCTTTCGGTCGCGAAGGCAGCGACTCTCGAGGACCTTCAGGCTCAGCTCATCGAGCTTCAGAAGCAGGTGAACGAGGCAAAAGCGGCCGCAGCGGCCGCGCAGGCCGCGGCCGCCAATGCCGGCGGTGGCGATCTCGACATGAAAATCAAGTGGAAAGGTGCTCCGCAAATTACCAGCGGTGACGGCAAGAAATTCAGCTTCAAGGTCCGCGGCCGCGTCATGACCGACTACGAGGCCATCGACCAGGACTTTCCCGTTACCGGAGAAGGCGACATCGATGCGGTCGAGCTGCGCCGGGCACGCTTGGGCGTCGAAGGCGTGCTGTATTACGACTGGAAGTATAAGTTCGAGGTCGACTTTGCTGGCGGTGACGTGGCGGTCAAGGACGCCTATCTCGCTTGGGCGCATCTGATCCCGTCGCTCGAAACGGCCGAGTTCAGAGGCGGCAATCAATACGTTTATGCGTCGCTCGAAGAGATCACCAGCTCGCGCTACATCACGTTCATGGAGCGCGCCGCTTTCATCGACGCGTTCATACCCTCAGGCGACGCCGATCGTCAGATCGGTGCGGCCTTACTGTTGGGTGACGAGCATTGGTCGTTCCAGACAGGGTATTATCGTGCGTCGGCGGGTTCCGGTAACGGTGTGCCGGGGCAGGAAGAGTTCGATACCGACAAGACGACCTGGGTGGTGCGCGGCACGGTTGCGCCCATCAACCGCGACGTCAACGGCGTCAATCAAGTCCTGGCGTTTGGCGCGAGCTATCGTCATCGTGACGCGGGCAGCTTGAGAGAATGTGGCAGCGATCAATGTTTCGACGACAATGGGGAGCTCGAAGAGACCGCGCTCTATCAGTACAGAGCCAAGGCCGTCGATTTCCATCTCGCCGATCGCCTCGTCGATACGCCCCAGTTTTCCGATGAAGACGACATGTGGACTCTCTCGGCAGTTGCCGTGTGGGGACCGTTCTCGGTGCAAGGCGAGTATGCCCAGCTTGAGGCTAACGGCGTCAATTTCTTCGACCCTCCGACCCCAGCGGCCTCTGTCACGCCGGTAAGTCCCACATATGATGGATATTATATCGACGCGAGCTGGTACATCACCGGCGAGTCGCGGAACTACGAGGCCGACACGGGCGAATTCGGGCGCACCAAGGTCAAGAACCCCGTCTTCAACGGCAGCGGCGGATGGGGCGCTTGGCAGCTTGCCGTCCGCTACGACGTGGTCAATCTCAGCGACAAAGGCGCGGAGATGGCCGCCTCCTACGGCTGTAATGAGTGCGGTGACCAGGAAACCTGGCTTTTCGCCCTGAACTGGTTGATGACCGACTACACCGCCCTCAAGCTCAATGTGAACACCTCGAAGATCACTGGCGGCAACGACGCTTCCAACTACAACAAGAACGACGGCGCCGATCCTTGGGGCTTTGGCATGCGCTGGCAGGTCGACTGGTAAGGCGGAATTAGACAGTCCCCTCCGCTACCTACCAGACCGCCGCCCCCTTTGGGGCGGCGGTTTTTTCTCAAGCGGGGACAAGATCTTAACCGGGAATTCACCCCCGGACTTGCATTGTAAAGGCCCTGAAACCATTTATGGCGCAGGATCCTTTGCCATGCGTAAGTCTGCCGTCTTTGTTGGATTGATAGCGTTGTCGCTGAGCGGTGCGCCGGCTTTCGCGTTTCAGGAAATCCCCGTGCCGCCTCCGGACATTCCGACGGCCGAGCTGCAACCCGATACGTTACAGCTGGGAACGCCCGGCGGCGGCGCGACCGCTCCGGCGCCTGATGAGGGTGGACTGAACGTTTTAGGTTACACGGTCCTGCCTAAGCTCGACCTCGGCTTCGACGTTCTCTATGGCCAAGACCAGCAGCAATTGGAGCTGCAAGGTCCGTCCGGGCTCGAGGAGAATGACGACGGCGTCAGCGTCCTCGGCAAGGTCAAGCGCCGTTTCTAAGCAAAATCCTTTCTACGCCGTGCCCGTTCATTCCAAAGGCGTGTGGCTACGCCCGGTCCAAGACGCATGATCGCGCGTCTGGGCGCCGCGTCGGTGCATCTTTTAACGGCAAGCGGCGCCGTGCTCGCACTGCTTGCGCTCGGCGCGGCCCATCGCGGCGATTGGCAAATGATGTTCGTGTGGCTCGGGGCCGCGCTGGTCGTCGACGCCGTCGACGGCCCCTTGGCGCGCGCCCTCAAGATCGAGGCTCTATTCCCGCGCTTCAGCGGCGAGAGGCTCGATCTGATTGTCGACTATCTGACCTACGTGGTGGTCCCGGCGGTTGCGCTGACCGAGGCCACGCTGTTGCCGGAGGCGGGTCGATTACCCGCCGCCGCTCTCATTTTGTTGTCCGGTCTGTTCCATGTCGCAACCCTGAACAGCAAGACGGAAGACGGCTACTTCGTCGGGTTTCCTGCCATCTGGAACATCGTCCTGCTCTATCTCTTTGCGCTCGAGCCGGCGCCTTCCGTCTCATTGGCCATCGTCGCCATGTTCGTGTTGCTTACCTTCGTGCCGTTTCCTGCCGTCCATCCGTTTCGAGTCGTTAGGCTTCGGCCGCTGACCTGTGCAGTGACCGCGCTTTGGGCGGTTGCCGCCGCCGTCGCCGTTGCCAACCCATTTCCTTCGCCGCTCTGGATCCAGGTGATTCTGATCTCGACCGCGATCTATTTGGCCTGCATCGGGCTTCTCCGTACCCTTGCCGAAAATAACCGCGCGCCATGATCCCCAGTTGACCTCACACCGCAGTTTCCGGCTAAGTTAGTGATTCCAGCATCAACACCTCCGGAAGAATTCTCATCTTAGTATCGTCATGGACTGGCTGACCGATCCGCATATCTGGGCAAGCTTCGTCGCCTTAAGCGCGATGGAGATCGTGCTCGGCATCGATAATGTCGTGTTCATCTCGCTGTTGGTGTCGCGTTTGCCGCCACAGCAAAGGCGCACGGCGCGGCAGATCGGATTGTCGCTTGCGCTCATCTTTCGCGTCGTCATGCTTGCCGGAATCGCCTGGGTCATCCACCTGACCACGCCGATCTTCACCATAGGCAGCTACGCGTTCTCTTGGCGCGATCTCATTCTCATCGCGGGGGGGCTCTTTCTCCTGGTCAAGGGCACGCGCGAGATGCACCACGATATCGAGGGTGAAGACGGGGAGGAGGGGCCCCCAAGCCCCGTCGCCGACGCCATGACCGCGGGAATCGTTCAGATCGCGATTATCGACCTCGTCTTCTCCATCGATTCCATCATTACCGCGGTCGGCATGGCCGACCATCTCGGGGTGATGATTGCCGCCGTGACCGTTGCCATCCTGGTCATGTATTTCGCTTCCGGTCCGGTCGCTCAATTTATCGAGCGCCATCCCACCACCAAGATGCTGGCGCTGTCCTTCCTGCTCCTGATCGGGGCGGCGCTCATCGCCGACGGCATGCATTTCCACATCCCGCGCGGCTACATCTATTTTGCCATGGCGTTTGCCGCCGGGGTCGAGGTGATCAATGTCATCGCTTCGCGTAACCGCCGGCGCGTGGCCCAACGAGCCGGCACAAAACGCCGGCCAAAAGGCTAGGTTCGAGAACGCCTTAACCTTGTCACGCTATTTGCCCAGAGCGGCCCCATTTTAACCATTTTAACCGGGGTATTTCGCTTCCTTGACAGTTCTAAGACAAAGGGAAGCGATGAGGATCGGTACTTTCGTTCTGGCCATGAGCCTGGCGCTGTCGGCGACGGCGTCTCTTGCCAAACCCGTGACGCTTTCAGGCGACGCGTTGCGGCAGGCGATCAGCGGCAAAACAGTTTTCCTCAAGATCTCAGGTTTTGAGCTGCCGATAAACTACTCTGCCAATGGGCGCATGTCGGGAAGGATGAGCGCGGTTGCCGCGAGTTTTGCCCGGGGCGACGGTGCCCAAGACCGTGGCAAATGGTGGGTCGCCGACGACAAGCTTTGCCAGCAATGGTCAAGCTGGATGAACGGCAAATCCTATTGTTATCGACTGAGCCGCGAAGGCGCGACGGTCTATTGGGTCCGGAGCGACGGCCGCTCCGGCACGGCGCGAATCGGCTGATCCGGACTGCCCCCTGACAGGGGAGCCGCGTCCAGAGTGTTGAGAGAGCCGCCCGTGGGCGGCTCTTTTGCTATGTCCCGTGCCGTGTCCCTCAGTCCTCGCCTGCGGGCCATGCATCTTTTGTGACGGCCCATCCACAGCCCGCCCGGTGAGTGTGGACCTGCCTGCAACTCTGCTTGCAGGCGAGGCACCGTTTGCATTAGGCTCCCATTCGTGCCGCTCATCATCGATAGCCAGATTGGTACGAGTCGAATCTTAGTGTTGCGTGCGTAACCTTGTCAGTCGCCTCAAAGCATATCGAGACATTGCGCCATGGCCCGCGGTCATGGAATGAGTGGCGAACTCAAAATCCTTCCGTCACGCCAAATCTCAATGGAATCGTGCTGAGCCCAGCCGAGCGCCAGATGGGGCCAATCAGCGGGGGGCCAATTAACTTCTCATTCGCCCAGCTGAGGCACGCGTCCTTGCGCTTTGCCACGCTTTCGGGCGCAAATCTCGAAATGGCCGACCTGTCGGATGCCGATCTCAGCGATGCGCGGCTTGACGGCGTCAATTTGAGCGGAGCGGATCTTTGCAACGCACAGCTCGAGCGCGCCGATTTCGCCGAGGCAAGGCTCATCGGAACCAACCTCGCAGGCGCAAGCCTCAAAGACGCGCGCAACCTCACGCAGGGCCAGATCGACCAGGCCTTTGGCGATGCCTTGACGCTGCTTCCACCTGATCTTGTGCGGCCTCAAGGCTGGGGCAGCTCGCAGCCCATTAGCGGTCTGCGGAAGCAAAACGACGGTCGTCAAAGCAACGAAAACGACGGCGCGCCGCAGGGCCAGGCCAAATCTTGGCTGGTGGGCGGGCCCGCGCGGGCGTGACGCGGCCTGCGCCTCCAGTCACGCGGGCCATAGGGGCGCCTGGCCTATTGGAAATCGATGCGGATTGAGAACGAGGTTCCGCCTGAGGGCGGAGCCGGAAACGCCGCGCGGCGTACGGTAGAGAGCGCCAGCTGATCGATCCTCGAATTGCCGCTCGATCGCGCGATCCGTACGCTGCCGACCGAGCCACTGGCGCCAATGCTGAACACCACGGTCGCGCTTCCTTTCTGTCCAGCCCTTGGTTTGCTCCGTGCGAGAGCCGCCCAGACCTGGCGCGAATAGGCCGCGCCGCTCAGCCGTGGCGTTGACGCCGGCGCCGTTACGGGCTTGGCCGGCGCCAGTCCCATCGGCAGCCTGAAGCCAAGACCATTGCGAGCCTGTTCTTGCTGGGGCCCGGCCGGTCGCGCTTGCTTTTGTTTCCGTTCCGCCGGCCTGGATACAGGAGTGGAGCGGGCGGTCTGTTGCGCGGCCCGCGACTCTCGCTTGGGCGTTGGTGCACGCGGGGTGACAGCGGCGGTGGTCTCGGGGCTTGCGGCCTCATCGGCCGGCTCGGCTGAGACCTCCACGGGGCGATCGGGGATGTCGCCGGTATCCTCGCGGATCGTTTGGGTTGAGACCAGTCTCGTCGGGGATTCCGCGATCAGGTGACCGATCTGATCCGTCGCGGGCGCGGTCGTCTCGGCGGCGACAGGTGTTTCGAGATCGGCGCTCTCGGCGGCGGCAGTTTCCGGGAGCGCCGGGATGTCAGGGACATCCTCCGGCGTCACGATGCCGTCACGTGCTACCGTCGATTTGGAAATGATCGTTTCGGCTTCTACAGGCTCGGCCTCAGCGATGGGCACGACGCCGAAGGAAGCTGTCGGGTCCGGCTTCTGAGACGCCAGCGGTGTTTCGGCGGCGATGGTCTCATCGTCACCATCCGGTTCTGCCTCGCGCGCCGTCAAGGTGACGTCCAACAAGGTCTCAGTCTCGGTCTCGGCCGCGCTCATTACCGGTGAGGGCGCCGACGGTTCGGCCTCAAACGCGTGTTGGGGTCCCCAGGATGCGGTCAGCAGGTAAAGGCTGCCGCTTACAATCACGAAACCGGCCGCAATCGACAACAATGATGAGTGAGGAACGCGGCTTTCGCCGAGCCCTAACGATTGTGGAAGTCGGCCTTCGCCTAGCGTGTCCATGGGCCTCTCCGCTTAAGCCCATTAGCACCGCGATATCATTAACGAAGGGTTGACGCGCGGTTTTTAGACACCCCGACGACTCTCGCAGAACGCCTGAAAGTCACTGAAATCATTGCTCAATTATCACGGGCTGACGTTCTTAGGGCGGAAGTCGTGCAATCTGACGGTGTACAGAGCAGCCAGGATGTTCAGCACCATCAACGCGAATATCGGCCAAACGACACCTTTGAAGCCGCCAAGAGCGCCGAGCAGGGCGCCGAAGACGATCGCAATCAATCCGATCGTCACACTCCCTACGGCAATGCAATAGGGCCGCTCGTGATCAGTGGTCGCCCCGATCAGGTAGAGCGTTCGGCCATTCTGAATTCCTTGTGCGCCCAGACTGACCAAGACGAAGACGATGGCGTAAAGAAAAATGCCCTGGGAAACGAGTTTCAATTCGATCGCCATCGCCAGTAACCCGCCGAGGCAGGTCATGCACGCGGCCAAAACCAGGATCATGTGAATCCCGCGGCCGCCGATCCATTGCCAAAAGAAACCGCCAACGACCAAACCAATACTCGATGCGATGACAAATGCGTTGAGGCCGATCACGCTGCTGCCGTGGTAAGAGGCGGCATGGATCGAGAAGAACGGCATCGCCAATTCGATGGAAAGATACAGAGTTCGGGCGATCAGAAACCGGCGGAACCAGCCCAGCGCCAATGCAATGCGAAAGCTCTCTCCGAGTTCGTCGAGTCCGTGGCGGCGACGGCCCTCCTGTTGGCGGCTATCCGCCGGCGCTTGGGCTAAAGGCTCGCGGATGGCGGTGATCACCAAAGCCGAGATCAGAAACAAGCCGATGCCAAGCCAGATCAGCTCCTGATGCGCGACCAGAGACGTTCCCGGATTGAGAACGATCTGGGAGGCAAAAGCAACGATCATTGCGAAGATGCCGGCGAGGCTCGATTGCGTGAAGAGCAGCCGGCTGCGCGTTTCATGGGTCAGAGTCCGCCCGATAAGATTCTGAAACGCGAGCGAGCCCAACCCGGCTGAGGCCCCAAGGACCAGCGCAACAAACAGAAAGATCGCGACCAGCCAAGGGACGGTGACAAGATCGAGGGTGATGCTGATGAGAACAAGCGCTAAGGCCGTTGCCAACGCTGCTAGAGAAAGAAATTTCTTGTTGGATCGCGCCGCGCTAACAAGTGGTGCAGCGAAAGTCTGCACACAGATCTTCGCGCCGGTGGCAATCGGCACCAAAAGACCTGCAAAAAAGACCGGCGCGCCAACCGACGTATAAAGGAACGGCAGAACGAGCTTGACGCTGGTCAGTTCCTTCGCGGCGTTCGTCGATACGCCCTGTCCTAGCAGGACACGGTAGTTCCAGCTCAAATTCCGGTCTTCTGGCACGTCTTACCCCCCATTGCGGGCTCCAGCCTTTCGAGGACGGCCCGCCGTGCCCCGGAACCAAGAGGGCCCGGCCGCAGTTTAGCAAACGTCATCGGGCTGGGGGCTCGCTGAACAGGGGGACTTCATGAGCTTCTACGCCCTATTCTGGATCCTGTGTGCCGTGCTTGCCGGCCATGTCGCGGTCGCCGCCATCGCGGTTGCCAAAGCCTTTCGAAACCAAAGGCGGCGTCCCCTGGCGCTTGGCGGCCATTGGTGAGGGCCGGCCGGACGCTAACCTCTCGAAATGACAGTGGCGGATGGGGAGGGATTCGAACCCTCGAGACGCTTGCACGCCTGCCGGTTTTCAAGACCGGTGCCTTCAACCACTCGGCCACCCATCCATGCAATCAACTCAGCTGCTGAGGTGCTGGGTAAAGGCAACAAAGTCGAAACCGCAACGAATTGCAAGCCGCGGCGCCCTCGTTGCCCGTGTTGCGCTGCGCAGTCTAGGTGAGAGCTTGGCCGGATGCGTGAAGCCGCTTCTCCCCGCGCCGCGAGGATACAGCTTGGGGTTCGTCGGGACTGTGATAATTCCCACATCAAAACGCCGCTGGTCTGCAAAGCTAATACGATGGACATTTGGGTTCTATTCGTGGCCCTGGCCGTCGATCCCCTTATTGGTTGGTTAGATAAGGATAGTTGGCTGCTCCTCTTCGAGGAGTGGCCTTTTTGGCTGTTCAGTATCTTTTTCGGTATTGTCGGGGCGCTATTCGCTGTCCTGCTGTTTCCAACCTTGGCAGGCGGAAACATCATCGCCGCGATTGTCATGGCCGCGATCGGAGCCGTAATGGCGGTGATCTTGTTTGCGATTGGTTGGTGCCTCTACTTTCTCTACGTTTTTCTCCGCTATTGGGATGACGGAGGCGGCTTGTAAATTTTGCCCCGCAGGCTCAGCATAGTATTGTCGCGCTGGCCATTGCGGCGCGTCCCCGGGGGTGTCGGTTTTTGACGAAAGGAAGGTGTGCGATGACCATGAAACCTGTGCCGATATTTCTCGCCGGTGTCGTACTTGCCGCTTCGCCGACATTCGCCGCCCCGCGATGGGTGGAAGATGCGTGTTGGCGAGCAGCCAATAGGGTTTTGCCAAGGCTCAGTGCCAGGGAAAAAGAGGCCTACATTACCAATTGCATCGCCAACTGGACGGCTGGAACGCCGCCGCCGACGAGCGGTACAAACCGCAACAGATATTGATGGGCCGATGAACGGGCGGACGAGGCTCGTCAGTTAGCGCGTCCCGCCACCGGCCACCGGCGCCTTGCGGCGGCTAGACCTCGTCAGGCGCGCTCCGCCTCAACCAGCGCCGGCGTACCAGACCGGCGGCGACGACGAACAGCGCGCCCAACGTCGCACCGATCATTGCGATTGTATGCGCCGCGGCCGGTTCGAGTCCTGAGACGAACACCGGATCCTTAGCGATGATCTCGCCGGCGATCCAACCGAGGAGCGCGGCGCCGGCCCAGACCACGACGGGGAAGCGCTCCAGAAGGGCCAAGACAATGGCGGCACCGGCCATGATCAGCGGGATGCTGACGGCGAGACCGAACATCAGAAGGGCATAGTTATGCGGGGCTTCGAACCGGTCAGCGACGGCGGCAATCGCGATGACGTTGTCCAGACTCATCACCACGTCGGCGATGGCAACGATCCTGACGGCGCGCCACAGCTTATCGACCGCCTGGACCTCATTGCACTTGCCATTGTCTTCGGGGCCGAGCAGCTTCACTGCGATCCACAGCAGAAGAAGACCGCCGGCAAGCTTGAGATAGGCGACTTTCATCAGCGTAGTCACCAGTCCGGCAAAGATGACGCGCAAAGTGATGGCAACTACCGTTCCCAGTGCGACGCCCCAGACACGCTGCTGGGGAGGGAGCTTGCGGCAAGCAAGCGCAATCACGACGGCGTTGTCGCCGGATAACAGAATATCGATCCAGATGATCTGAAGGACAGCGAGCCAAAAGCCGGGTTCGTCTACGATCATGCTGCTGTCAGCCCCCGCTCCCCGCGTCGCGCTTTCTTCCCGCCCCTGCGACCGGCAGGTGAACTACCCTTTGTCGCCAAAAAGGGCAAACACAAGACGGGATATATGCTTTTTCTGGCGAGATAGAAGAAGGGCTATGACGAAGGATCACTAAGCCTTCAATTCCCTATTACCTGAAGGACAAGCCGCCGCCGATGGCTTATGCTTGGCATCATCCAATCAGCCGAATCAGGGCTCTAAGCCCATCTCACGGGGAAGAACGATGAACATTGACCTGGTCCTGATCAATCCATGGGTGGCCTTGATCGCCGGAATTCTCATCCTGCTGATGCCGCGCCTGCTCAATTATGTGGTGGCGATCTATCTCCTTGTGACCGGTATTACCGGTCTCGCCGGTCAGTTTCACTAGCGTTCATCGAAGGTACAAGCGGGCTCTCATGTGCGGCCAACGTGCCTTGGGGCGCGTTTGGGCCGTAGGTCACCGAATGGCGCCGTGGCAAATTGCCGAACCCGCCTGGAATGCTTCGTATCAATGGCTTATACTTCGTGTGTTCACGCTCAAGACTGCGAGGATTGCTCGCACGATACCGGCCTCTGAGTGTGACCGAATCAGGTAGATGCAAAAAGTTGTGCCAAGTCATGCGGGATAGGGATTCCATGACGGGACGTTGGCCGGGAGTGTTGTCGCTTTGCGCGGCGGTCTTTTTTGCGCTCGCTGGAGTCTCCGGTGCGCCTGCGCTCACCGAGGCAGCACCGTGGCTGACCTCCGCGTCCGCGCGGCTCGACCGGTCGTTGCCCGTTATGGGGCCGGTGCTCGTTGCAGAGAACTCAAAGCAGGCTCAGGGCTATGTCTGGTCGGCGACGCGCCTCGACTCCGGTATACGCCTGCGCGGCGCAGTTCCATCCGGCAAGGATCGCCGCACTGTCCTTGGCATGGTCAAGGCACATTTTCCGGACCTCGAAGTCGATGACCGGCTCAAGGTGACGAGGGGTGGACCGCCGCAGGATCGATGGCTCGGCGCGGTAAGCTTCGCGCTCAAGCAACTGTCGCATTTGAAGCGCGGCTCGGCGCGATTGAACGATTTTACCCTCAAGGTCGACGGCGAGGCGCTCAGTGCCACCGACTATGCTGAAATTGCCAAGGCGCTTTCCGGACCGTTGCCGGCCGGCGTCACGGTTGCCAAGCAGACCGTCAAGCCTCCCTTCGCCGATCCATTCACGTTCGTCGCCGATCTTGGTGCCAACACCTTGAGCTTGTCGGGCAGCGTGCCGAGCGAGGACGCGCGCAAGCAACTGCGCGAGCTTTCGCGGCAATTGTTCCGCCGGCCCGGCTTGAAGGACCGGCTTGAACTCGCTTCCGGGGCGCCGCAGGGCTGGGATGAGGCGGTGGTCGCGGCGCTGCGGGCTCTGAGCGGGCTCGACTCGGGGAAGGTCGCTTTATCGGGGCTCGCGGTGACGATCGAAGGCGTGGCGCCGGACGAAGGGTCGGCGGTGGCGGTTTCTTACCAGCTCCGCCGCGATTTGCCGGCCTTGTTCTCAACGTCCGAGAGTATCACCTGGAAGCAGGCTTCGACCTCGCGCGACATCGCCGGGCGAATGCCGCCGCACGTCACCGAAGCCAACGGTTCGTGGCCGTTGGTCCCGCTATCGGATCTGCTTTCTCCGGCCGAATAACCGCGCCCACGCCTCGCATGCCCGCGAACGGCTGCGCCTCCTAACGACATCAATCGTTAGCGGCGAAAAAGGATCCAATCGCGTCGACCGTCTCCGGCTCTTTCAGAATAGGTGCATGACCTTGGTCAGGCACCGTCATGGCGCGGAGGTTGGGATGACATTCGATCATGGTCTCTAACGTCTCGGCGCTCAGCACGTCTGAATTCGCCCCCCGCAAGACGAAGGTGGGCATCTGACTAAGAGCAATGAATTGCGGCCACAGATCCGGGACCGGACGGCTTAGATCGATCTTGCCGAGGGTCCTGGCAAGCCTGCGATCGAAGGCCCGGGCCGGCCGGCCCTTACGTTCGTCAAACAGGTCCCTGGCGATCTCCTCCCACTGCGCATCGGTGAATGCAGGGAAGGCACGCTCATTCATGCCGCGGAGAAGCGCGACGGCAGCTTGCCAGGTTTTTGGGACCGGCATGCGTCCGACATAACCGATGATACGTGCCATGCCGCGCGTCTCTATCACCGGCCCAATATCGTTGAGGACGACCGGTCCCATGGCCGTTGGTTTGACCGCCGCCATCAGCATGGCGATGATCCCGCCCCGGGACGTCCCGACGATGCCGGTCTCATGCAGGCCGTAGGCCGTCAAGAAGTCGAGAACATCGAGCAGCTCGATGAACGGCGTGTAGTTGCGCCAATGCCGATCGTATTGCGAGCGTCCGCGCCCGCGATAATCGACGCAATAGACATGGCGCGGCTTTTCCGGATGCTGCGAAAGATGGGCGGCAAGCCTATGGAAGTCTTTGCTGTTGCGGGTCAGTCCGGGAAGGCAAACGATAGCCCGGAGCCTCGTGTCCGGTGCAGGGTAGTGACGGACATGAAGCCTAAGGTCGTCGAACGACGCATAGTAGATATCCCGCCACAGCTCGCTGTCACGCTCGGGCATATTGGGGGTCGACCTTGAGAGCGTCTAGACTGATCGGCCGGCTGCTGCCGGCACCGCGCCTTCAATGTTCAGCAAAGTCGTCACGGGAGCAAGTCCAACAAGCGAGCAGGCGAGGCCGCTTTCTTACTCCGACTTGGGCAGCACGCCCGCTACCGCCTGGTGGTCAGGAACCCTGCGGCCGCGATTGAGATCCTGAACGATCTGCAATGCCCCTTCCGGCCCGTTCAGCCGGGAGCGGTAGAGTTGCAGCGTTTCCATGATCTTCATCACATAGCGCCGCGTTTCGGTGAATGGAATGCGTTCGATCCAGTCGATCGGATCGACGTCGGGGTCGCGCGGGTCACCGAACAGCTCAATCCATTCGGCAACACGCCCGCCACCGGCGTTATAGGCCGCAAGCGCCATGAAAAAGGATCCGTTGTAGCTGTCGATGAGGTCGCGCAGAAAGGCCTCGCCAAGCTGCGTGTTATAGGCGGCGTTGGTCAACCGGTCTGTGCTGTATTTCACCTTATAGGCCCTGGCCACGGCTTTGGCGGTGGCCGGCATCAACTGCATCAAGCCGCGCGCCCCAACCGGGCTCTTGGCCGCGGCGTTGAACTCGCTTTCCTGGCGGGACAAAGCGTGCACCAGCGCGAGATCGACGCGGTCGGTCAGCAGGCTTTGAAATTTGGGTATGCCGCCGACCGGCAGCGCATAGTCCCCAAGGGGGAGATCCCGATTGAAAGCGATCTTCGAAAGTCTGAGCCCGATCTGCGAATGATCGGAGGCCTTAGCAAGCTCGGCGAGGAGCACGACCTCGGCTGGGTTGGTAAGGGTGCGCGACAGCTGCAGGAAAAACTGCGGCGTGACCCAGTCTAAACCAACTGCACGGGCAACCCCGATGGCGCGGACCCCGTCCCGGGCCAGGAAACGCTGAATGTCAGCCTCAGTCGGCAGCGGCGTGCTCGTGATCTTGAGATATGCGGGTTTGGAATCGAGCGACTGCCTGGCGAGTTGTCCATAAAAATACTGAGGATACTTGGCGGCGTTGTGGAAGTTGACCATCGCCGTGGCCCTGTCGCCAAGGGCAAGCGCGGTGCGGCCGAGCCAATATTCGCCGAGCGCGATATTCCTCGAACTCGTAGCAGCGCGGCGCAAGGATGAAAAATGGAGCAAAGCGGTGTCGGGATCGGAGAGGTACCGCAGAGCGATCCAGCCGGCCAGGAATTCCGCTTCGATGAAGCTGTCGCCGGATACCAAGCCATGCTCGGCGGCAATCTCGTAGGCGTACTTGTATTTCCGGTCATTGAGCGCCCCGCGACAACTCACGCGCCGCTCGATCCACCAATTGCTGAGATCGAGCAAGACACTTGGCTCGCTCGGCGCATCCATCAGCAGAGTCCAGGCTTCCTCGCGCCGGTCCTTTTTCATGGTCCGCCTCAGCCACTGGATGCGGTTGAAGCGCAAGCCGACATCGGCCTTGACGGCATCCTTTGGCAGGGCGTCTAACAGCTTCCCGGCATTGCCGCCCCGTTGGACGACGGCGATGCGTGCCGCGACCTTTTTCTGTTCATCGGCAGGAAGTAGCTTGGATACCCGCTTCGCGGCGGCGATCGCGCCTTTCTCGTCGGGATAAAGCAGCCGGTCTATGCGGGCGCGATGATGTTCGGCGGTGAGCCATTTGCCGTAACGGTCGAGAATTTTCTTTTCGATCTCCGAGTTCAGCTCATGATCGCGCCAGGCTGAAATGACGAGCTCGCGTGCCCTGGCCTCGTTGCCGTCTTTCACATAAACGGCAGCGAGCGCAGCCTTGCCCGCGCCGGTCTGCGGCTTCGAGGTGCTGAAGAAAGCCTTGACCTTTTCGGTGCCGGCGTCGGTGAGGAACAGCGCGGCCTCAGCTTTCTCACGCAGCGTGTCCAGTGCCGGCCAATCGGGATGCGAAGCCCGGAATTCCTCGATCGCTTCGGCGTCTCCGTTCGCCTTGCCGTGCCGGTACCGGTACCAAAGCGCAAAGTCCCGCGCGGCCGGATCCTTGATCCGCTTGGCGGCAGAAAAGTCAGAGCCTCGTATGCGTTTGATATTGGTCTGATCGGACGCGCTTAAGTCGTAGGACAGGATTGGCTTCAAGATCGACGCATAGTCCATTGCCGGTGCGTCCGGATCTGGCGGCAGCTCCAGCGCTCCGGTGCGAACGGGATTGGCCTTGGGAACCGGCATGCCGGTGACAAGTTGCGACGCAGCTGGATCGGGAATCGGCGCCGATGGCAGGCCGAGCATCGACGGCGACTTGGGATTGCGGCTGGGGAGAGAGACCTCGGACACCGCAGCCATCGGACCGGCATCGGAAGCCGACGGCGTCGGCGTTGCCGGTGCGCTTTGCTCTGCGGCGGGGAGAACCTCTGCTCCCTCAATTCCCGCCGCAGTCTCAGAGACAGACTCCGCTGCCGCCTCTGATGCCGGAGGAGGTGTGGTCGAAGCGTCCGCCGTCTCCTGGCCCTCTGACGCCGAGGATTGAGACGCAGTCGCCCTAAGCGGATTGCGGTCGGGCAATCCCGGTGTGGCGTCTGTCTTGTTGGCTGGGGCCGTGCGTGCAGGGCCTGCCGCAACGGATGCGAGGCACGCAACGAAGATAAGCAATGGCAATATCTGCGCGAGAATGCGTTTCATCTCGTCGGTCGGTTACCGGTTACGATCCTGGTTACGCGGGTCAGGACGTCCCCCGAGCCGGGGAGCCGCGACGAAGACGGCACTGTACTCTGCCTGAATTGAACAATGTCTGAAAGAATCCGGCGGAAAAATGTCTGAACGGATTGGCCCCCCAAGCGTCAAACAGGCTTAAGAGATAAGTATAATAGATTGAAACAAATGTATTTTTACTTCCGAATGTATACCATGCGTTGTGCCGCCGCCGGTGATTGCCGCAAGGGCCAAACCACCGCCCCCGGTGCCTTGCCGCCATAACGGCCAGACCCTATTGTCCGCCATTGTCCGCCTACCCCTCCGTCTTTTGCCAACCAACCGGGAAAACTGTCAGGAGTGACCCGCGTGCCAATGCCGCCATTTCAAGGCTCCATTACCGCTCTCATCACCCCGTTCAAAGACGGCAAGCTTGACGAGCGCGCCTTTCAAAAGCTGGTTGAGTGGCAGATCGACCAGGGCACGCACGGGCTCGTGCCTTGCGGCACCACCGGAGAATCGCCCACGCTCACGCATGACGAGCACCGGCGCGTCGTCGAACTCTGCATCGAGGGGGCCGCGGGGCGCGTACCCGTCATTGCCGGAACCGGATCGAATTCAACCACCGAGGCGATCGAGCTCACCCGTCATGCCAAGAGTGCCGGCGCCGACGGCGTGCTCGTGGTAACGCCCTATTACAACAAGCCGACGCAAGAAGGCCTTTATCTGCATTTCAAGGCGATCAACGATTGCGCCGACATTCCCATCGTCATCTACAACATTCCCGGGCGCAGCGTTATCGACATGTCGGTCGACACCATGGCGCGGCTGTTCAAGCTCAAGAATATCGTCGGGGTCAAGGACGCGACCGCCAACATGGCGCGCGCCAGTCAGCAACGCGCCGCGCTCGGCAATGACTTTATCCAATTGTCTGGCGAGGACGCGACAGCTCTCGGCTTCATGGCCCATGGCGGTCAAGGCTGTATCTCGGTCACCGCCAATGTGGCGCCGGCGCTATGCGCCGAGTTCCAGTTGGCTTGTCTCGCCAACAATTTCCGGCTTGCACTCCAGTTGCAGGATCGATTGATGCCGCTGCATGACGCGTTGTTTGTGGAGTCGAATCCCGGTCCGGTAAAATACGCGGCAAGCAGGCTCGGCCTATGCAACAGCGAGACGCGGCTTCCGCTTGCCCCGCTTACGCCCCCATCACAGAAAAAGGTTGATGAGGCATTGTCAGCGGTCGGTCTCGCCGCCGTCTGATACGGGTAGGGTGGCATCATGGCACCGGAGCGCGAGAGCCGAAAGCTCGTCGCCGAGAACCGTAAGGCGCGTTTCAATTACGACATTGAGGAAAGGCTCGAAGCCGGGATCGCGTTGAAGGGGTCCGAGGTCAAGTCGCTCCGCGCCGGCAGGGCAAACATCGCGGAGTCGTATGCCTCGGAGGAGGGCGGTGAGCTCTATCTGGTCAACGCCCACATCGCCGAATATGCGGGCGCTGCCCGCGACGGCCATGCGCCGACCCGTCCACGCAAGCTTTTGTTGCACGCCCGCGAAATTGCCCGTCTCATCGGCGGCATTCACCGCCAGGGCATGACGCTGGTGCCGCTCAAGCTCTATTTTAACGCGCGCGGAATAGCCAAGGTCGAGCTTGGCCTGGCCAAAGGCAAGAAGCTGCACGACAAGCGCGAGACCGAGAAGAAGCGGGATTGGGAGCGGCAAAAGAGGCGGCTGATGCGGGAAAAGGGCTAAGGACGGGCACCCGGCGCTAAAGCGACTCGTCTTCGGCGTCCTCGACGGAGTATCCCAGCCGGTCGAGCGCCTCTTCGAGATAATCCGGCAAAAGCGGCATTCCGAGAAGATACTGCTCGGTGCGGTTGGTGCGCTCGGCGCGCGCCGTGGTGAGCGCCTCGTCGAGCTCTTCCGGGCCGAACGAGCCTCTGCCAATCCACGCAAGCGCAACCAGGCTGGCCTGCTCGTCCTCATTGAGGTCGCGAATGAAGCTCGTGAGTTCGTCTTGCGTCGCGTCGTCTGAGAACGATTCCAAGATGGACTCGGCGTCGTGGTCGGACGAGGCGTTATCGTCCCAGGCCGCAACTTTGGCGGCGATCTCACGCGATTTTACAATGACAAAGCCGACTTTTGCCGGCGAGATTTCCAACCCCGCCATGGGCTCCATCCTTACTAAGCGCCCGGCCTCGGTTCAAAGCATGCCCGACTTGGCAGCCGACGGCAAGGCGGCTGACCGTGTTCTGCGTAAGCTTGCCGCAGCTTCGGACACAACCGTTTCGAACATCTCCGTCGTCAGCCGTCCGGTATTGGTGTTTTGGCGGGAGCAATGATAGCTGTCGAACAGAAGAGGCCCGTCAGGCAAGCTATGCCGGGAGCCGTGAGCGAAAGGAAAGGCGCCCCGCTTCAGCTTGAGCGCGTCGAGAATGGCGTCATGGGCGATGCGGCCGATGGCAAGGAGCGAGGTTAGGTTCGGTAACGCCGCGATGCGGGCGACGAGAAAGCTCCGGCAGCGCGCAACCTCATCGGCCTTCGGCTTGTTTTGCGGCGGCACGCAACGCACCGTATTGGTGATCATGCAGTCCACCAGCTCAAGTGCATCAGGCGCCGCCGGATCGTGCCGGCCGCGGGCCAATCCGGTTTTGAGCAGGGTGGGGTAGAGTAAATTTCCAGCATGGTCGCCAAGGAAAGGACGCCCCGTCCGGTTGGCCCCTTTCAGTCCGGGGGCAAGACCGACAATGAGGAGCTTTGCGGTTTCGGGCCCGAAAGACGGTACCGCGCCATTGAACCATGCCGGGTGCTGCTGACGATTGTCGTTGCGGAAGGCAACGAGACGCGGGCAGAGCGGGCAGTCTCTGGTGGGTTCTGGAGAGTGCCTCGCGTTCGTGGCTGGCATGCGCCATGCCTAACGCCACCTCCCGCCTTGCGCCACCGAAGAATTTAGGTCTCGATCAGGTCTTCGGATTCGAACTCATCGAGCGGTTCCGGTTCACTCCGGCGCCGCTCACCGCGTTGGGCCCGATCGGCCGGATCGCGGCCGATCTCGTCTTCCAGATCGGCGAGATCGATAAATTCGTCAGCCTGGCGTCGAAGTTCGTCGGCCACCATGGGCGGATTGGTGGTCAGCGTCGAAACCACGCTCACCCTCTTGCCCTTGTGCTGGAGGGCCTCGACCAGCGAGCGAAAGTCGCCGTCTCCTGAGAACAGCACGAGATGGTCGAGATGATCGGCAAGCTCCATGGCATCGACGGCAAGCTCGATGTCCATGTTGCCCTTGATCTTGCGCCGCCCGGCCGCATCGACAAACTCCTTGGTCGGCTTCGTCACGATCGTATAGCCGTTATAGTCGAGCCAATCGATCAATGGCCTGATCGAGGAGTACTCCTGATCCTCGGCCAGAGCCGTATAGTAGAGCGCACGGATGAGCTGGCCTTTGGCACGGAACAACACAAGCAGCCGTTTATAGTCGATGTCGAAGGCAAGCGACTTGGCGGTGGCATAGAGATTGGCGCCGTCGATGAACAGAGCGACGCGTTCTGTTGGATAAAAATTCATTTGCTTACGGTTCACGGCAATATGGTTTGACTGAGATAAAAGCAGCGTCCCCCGCAATCGCTGATGTGGTGAGGGAGCTACGAAAGGAAGATAGGTACGCCAACGTGGCTTCGCAATTGCCGCACAAGGTTGTAATCGGTCTCGGTGCAAACTCGCCAGGCGTGTGGGGAACGCCGGCGGAGACGATTGCACATGCCTTGGCCGAAATGCGGCGGGCCAGGATCGATGTTGTGGCCGTCTCTCCACTTTACGCGACGGCGCCCGTCGGTAGCGCCCGGCAATCATCCTATGTGAATGCGGTGGCCCTGCTCGACACGTCGCTTTCGCCCGAAGCCCTGCTCCGGGCTGTGAAAGCGATCGAACGCCGCTCAGGGCGCCGCGGCGGCAGACCTTGGGGTCCGCGTACGCTCGATATCGACATTATCGACTACAAAGGGCAGATCAGGTTCTGGCGCCGGGGGCGCGCGGCTTTTGCGGAACCCGGCGCCCGGCCGCTCACGCTGCCCCATCCGCTTGCCCATGAACGGGCTTTCGTGCTGCGGCCACTCATCGATCTTGCGCCTGATTGGCGTCACCCGGTGCTTGGAAAAAGTGCCCGGGAGCTGTGGCGGCAGGCGCCAAAGCGGGGGCAGGGGGCTGTGATCGAACGGCTTTGAGCGGCGGTTCGGCTTGCTTGAGCGGCACGAACCGCCTAAATAAGAGGAAATTCACCTTCCAGCACAAGGATTGCCTCATGGCTCGCGTTACCGTCGAGGACTGTATCGATAAGGTTCCCAATCGCTTCGAGCTCGTGCTCTTGGCCGGACACCGCGCCCGCAATATCTCCGCCGGCGCCCAAATCGCCGTGCAGCGCGACAACGACAAGAACCCTGTCGTGGCGCTGCGCGAGATTGCCGACAAGAAGATCGCTCCCGACGATTTGCGAGAGGATTTCATCCACTCCATGCAGAAATATGTCGAGGTGGATGAACCCGAGGCCGAAGCTGTACCCGCGCTGTCGGCGGACCCCAGGATGCCGGCCCTCGGCCAGGACGACCAGTCGACCGACACAGCGATCGACAAGATGACCGAGGAGGAGCTGCTACGCCGGATGGCGAGTCAGGCGCCTTCGGATGGCTCCAATGCGGGACCGCGTTCACGCTGATCACAACGGACTTTTAAGAGACGGCGCTTGTTGCATCGCCACGCCGGCGATAGACGCGTGGGTCAACCCATCCGCCACTAACGCCAGGACCCCCGCGCCATGACCCGCCAATACGAGCTGGTCGAGCGGGTCCTGAGCTATCAACCGAACGCCGACGAGGCGCTGCTGAACCGCGCCTATGTCTACGCCATGAAGGCGCATGGCAATCAGAAGCGCGCCTCCGGGCTTCCCTTCATTTCTCATCCGGTCGAGGTGGCGGCGATTCTTGCCGAGATGAGGCTCGACGACGCCACCATCGCCACGGCGCTTCTGCACGACACGATCGAAGATACCGAAGCCACCCGCGGCGAGATCGATGAATTGTTCGGCCGCGAGATCGGCACACTGGTCGACGGCCTTACCAAGATCAAAAAGCTCGACCTGGTGACCAAGAAGGCCGAGCAGGCCGAGAACTTCCGTAAGCTGTTGCTGGCCATTTCCAGCGACATCCGCGTGCTGCTGGTCAAGCTCGCCGATCGCCTCCACAACATGCGTACACTCGGAGCGATAAAGCCGACCAAACGCAAAATCATCGCCGAGGAGACGATGGACATCTATGCGCCCCTGGCGGGACGCATGGGGATGCAGTGGCTGCGCGAAGAGCTTGAGGACCACGCCTTCAAGGCTCTCAACCCCGAGGGCTATGCGGCCGTGGTCGAGCGGCTTGCGATCCTGCGCAAGCAAAATCAAGGTCTGATCGATGAGATTGCGGGTGCGCTCACCGCCAAGCTGAAAGAGACGAAGGTGGCGGGGTTCGTGGTTGGACGGGAGAAAAAAGCCTATGCCATCTGGAGCAAGATGGAGCGAAAACAAATTTCGCTCGAGCAGCTCTCCGATATCTACGCTTTCCGTATCGTCGTGCCTGAAATGGAGGATTGCTATCGCGCGCTTGCCGTCGTGCACACCACTTGGCATGCCGTGCCCGGCCGGTTCAAGGATTACATCTCCAATCCCAAGCAGAACGACTATCAGTCGATTCACACGACGATCGTTGGCCCGCGTCATCAGAGGGTCGAGCTGCAAATCCGCACCGAACGGATGCACTCCGTCGCCGAATATGGCGTCGCTGCGCACGCCCTTTACAAAGATTCCAACGGCGCGAACGGATCGAAGGGCATCGTTCCCTCGCAAGACTCGAACGCCTATCGCTGGCTGCGCCATCTGGTCGGCATGCTGCTCGACGGCGACAATCCCGAAGAGTTTCTCGAGCACACCAAGCTCGAACTGTTCCAAGACCAGGTGTTCTGTTTTACGCCGAAGGGCCGGCTGATCGCGTTGCCCCGCGGCGCCAATCCCATCGACTTCGCCTATGCCGTGCATACTCAAATCGGCAATACGTGCGTGGGCGCCAAGATCAACGGGCGTCCCATGCCGCTCGTGACCGAGCTTAGAAACGGCGACGAGGTTGAGATCGTCTGCTCTAAGGCGCAGCTTCCGCCTTCCGCTTGGCAAAGCCTCGCCGTCACCGGCAAGGCCCGCTCGGCCATAAGGCGCGCGACGCGCGACGCCGTTCGCGCCCAATACGGCAAACTTGGCCGCGAGATTCTGGTCAGGGCCTTTCAACGCCGCGAAAAGACTTTCAGCGAGGAAAGCCTTGCCGCAGCCCTCGGGCGCCTGTCGCAAAAGACCGCCGAAGACGTCATGGCCTCGGTTGGACGCGGTGAACTTCCCTCCGCCGATGTGGTGCGCGCTGTGTTTCCCGAGGAGACGCCTCAAGAGCCGCCCAAGCGCCGGCGCAAGGTCAAGCGTCACGATGAAGGCTGGTTCGGTCTGCGCAAGGTCATGGGCCTGAAATTTCGTTGGCCCGGCTCGGGCGACCGAGCGCATGAGCAAGGGCCGAGCGGCATTCCAATCAGGGGGATGCGCAGTGACTTGCCGGTGAACTTCGCCGCCGGCGGGGCGGTGCCGGGGGACCGGATTGTGGGAATCCTGACCCCCGGTCAAGGAATCACGATCTATCCAATCCACGCCGACGCGTTGAGGGCTTTTGACGAGGAGCCGCAACGTTGGATCGACGTGACCTGGGACATTGACGAAGACAATCCGCAGCGTTTTCCGGCGCGGATTTCCGTAACCGTGCTGAACGAGCCAGGAAGTTTGGCCCAAGTTGCCGCCGTGATCGGCGAAACCAACGGCAATATTGACAGTATTAAGACGACCAATAGCGTGGCCGATTACACCGAACTATCGATCGACCTGGAGGTGTGGGATCTCAAGCACCTCAACGACATCATTGCCGGTTTGAAAGCCAAAGATGTGGTCAGCCGCGCCGCGCGCGTGGGCGCCTAGAGCGCTGGTCTCCTGAGAGAATCCTCCCTAAATATGCTATAGGCTCTGCGCGCCCCGGTGCTGCCATCGTCCGGCTTTTCGATCTGAGGTGTGCGTAGCGAGGTGGTGATGCTGTTCAGGCGCCGCGAGGCGGAGAGCTTTCTTGAGCGGATACGCGTGCATTTGTGGCCCCGGCGAAGCTGGAGCCGCTCGACCCGCTATGTCGTCTACCGCCTCAGGCGCTTGAGTGACACGCCCCATGCCGTCGCTCTTGGGTTCGCCGCGGGTGTGTTCGCAGCGTTCACGCCGTTCATCGGCACGCATCTCATGATGGCGATGCTTCTTGCCTGGATCATCGGGGGCAGCATTGTCGCCGCCGTGCTCGGAACGTTCGTCGGCAATCCTCTGACCTATCCCGCCATTTGGTACGGGACTTACCAGCTCGGCAATCTCCTGTTGGGTGGCGAGAGCAAGGCACCGCAGATCGATCTGTCGGGCGGTATCTTCCAATCCTCGCTCGATCAGCTATGGCCAATCATCAAACCGATGGCTCTCGGCAGTCTGCCGCTGGGTCTTGCTTTGGCCGCCCTCAGCTATTTTCTCGTGAAGCCGATGGTCGAGGCTTACAAGCACCGCCGCCGCCGCAAGCTCGAACTTCGGTCCGCCCGCGAGGCGTTAGGCACGCAATGAGTGCCGAGTCCGCAGCGCCGGCACGGAGGTCAAGCGTGGCTCCCATCCGTCTCGGCATTAACATCGACCATATCGCGACCTTGCGGAATGCGCGGGGCGGACACCATCCCGATCCTTTGCACGCGGCAAAGCTCGCGGTCGAGGCGGGTGCCGACAACATCACGGCCCATTTGCGCGAGGATCGCCGTCACATCCGCGACGATGATATCGCCAGGCTCGCCGCGGCCCGTCTTGCGCCGCTCAATCTGGAAATGGCTGTCACCCCGGAGATGCTAGAGATTGGGCTGGCGACGCGCCCGCACGCCTGCTGTCTCGTGCCGGAACGGCGCCAGGAGCTGACCACGGAAGGCGGACTCGATGCGGCAAGCCAAGTCGGTACGCTCGGCCCCTTTATTGCCGAACTGCGGCGCGCCGGCATTCAGGTTTCCTTGTTTATCGATCCCGAGCCCGCGCAGATCGAAGCCGCACGAAAAGTGAGTGCCGATGCCGTCGAGTTCCATACCGGCACCTATTGCGAAGCTGCGAAGCAGGGGAATGACCCGGCGCTCGATCGCGAGTTGAAGCGCCTTATAACCGGCGCGCGAGACGCGGCTGCGTCCGGCCTGGAGGTCCATGCCGGTCACGGTCTCAACTATGATAACGTCGTCCCAATTGCTTCGATCCCGGAAATCGTCGAGCTCAATATCGGACATTACCTCGTGGGGCAGGCGATCTTCGTTGGGCTCTCTCAGAGCGTCTCTCGCATGCGGGCGCTCATGGACGGCGCGCGTGAGGCCCTGCGACATGGCGACGCTGAAGCGACGGTTGGTGAAGCGCGATGATCATCGGCATTGGCAATGACATCATCGACATCAGGCGGGTTGAACGTACGATCGACCGTTACGGCGAACGATTTCTCGACCGGATCTTCACGCCGCTCGAGCGGAAGAAATCAGATGGCAGGGCTGCGCGTGCCGCCTCCTACGCCAAGCGCTTTGCCGCAAAAGAGGCTTGCGCCAAAGCGCTCGGTACCGGCTTTCGCCAAGGCGTATTCTGGCGCGATATGGGCGTCGTCAATTTGCCCTCGGGGCGCCCTACGTTAGAACTGACCGGAGGCGCGGCACAGGCGCTTGCCCGGCTGACGCCCGAGGGTCATGAGGTGCGCATTGATTTGTCGATTACCGACGATTTCCCCAGCGCCCAGGCTATCGTCATCATCTCCGCCATAAGGATTTCTTTCCGTGATTGATCGGTTTGCCTCTCCGGAACGGAGGGGCTATAGGGGCGGCTGGCCAGCCGCGGGCCCGGATTTAGAAAGCCAAAGGAGAGCTTCCGCATGAGCGTCGAAGCCGAGAAGACGGAAGCAAAGAGCAGCACGAAGGATACGATTCGCGTCATTATCCATGCGCTGATCCTGGCGCTCATCGTGCGCATTTTTCTGTTCCAGCCGTTCAATATTCCCTCGGGCTCGATGATCCCGACCCTGCTGGTCGGCGACTATCTCTTCGTCTCCAAGTACAGCTACGGTTACAGCCGGTACTCGTTTCCGTTCGGATTAAATCTGTTCTCGGGGCGGGTCTGGGCAGGGGACCCGGAGAGGGGCGACGTCGTGGTGTTCAAGCTGCCGCGCGACAATGAGACCGACTATATCAAGCGCGTGATCGGCCTCCCTGGCGACGAGATCCAGATGATTAACGGCGTACTCAACATCAACGGCAAGCCTGTCCCGAAGGTGCGCATCAGCGACTACGTCGTGACCGAGCACGGGGGCCGGAAGCGGCGCATCGCGCGCTTCGAGGAGACCCTGCCAAACGGCGTGAAATATCCCGTCCTCGACGCAGTTGAAGACAGCTTCGGCGATACCACCGAAGTTTACAAAGTGCCGGAAGGGCATTTCTTCATGATGGGCGATAACCGCGACAATTCCACCGACAGCCGCTTTCTGTCGGAGGTCGGCTTCGTGCCGTTCGAGAATCTGGTCGGCAAGGCGCAGATCATCTTTTTCTCGATGAAAGAAGATTCGAGCTTTTTCGAGTTCTGGGATTGGCCGACCAGCATTCGCTGGCCGCGCATTTTTCTGGTGGTTCATTGAGCTTTGACTGAGCCCCGCAAAACGGCGCTCAACGACCTCGCAGCCCGCATCGGGCACGATTTTTCCGATCCGGCATTGCTTGAGCTTGCCTTGATCCATTCGAGTGCACGCGCCGGCGCGCGGCCTGACGAAGACAATGAGCGTCTCGAATTCCTCGGCGACCGTGTGCTTGGCCTCGCCGTGGCCGAGCTTCTGACTGACGCCCTTCCCAGGGCAAGTGAAGGCGAGCTCGCCCGTTGGTTCAATCAGCTGGTCCGTGCGGAGACGTGCGCCGAAATCGCGCAAGGCTGGAATCTCGGCGACGTCATCTTAATGAGTGGCGGAGAAGCCGGAACTGGTGGCCGCCGGAAGAAGACGATTCTTGCCAATGCTTGCGAGGCCGTGCTTGGCGCCGTATTCGCTGACGGCGGCTACGACGCGGCCAAGCGGGTGGTGCGGGAATTCTGGGAGCCTCAGCTTGGCAGAATTGGTCTTGCCATTCTCGACGCGAAATCCGTGTTGCAGGAATGGGCACAAGGCCGGCGCTTGCCGCTGCCGCGCTATTCCGAGGTCGCCCGCGAAGGTCCAGACCATGCGCCTCACTTCACCGCTGAAGTTGAGATTGAAGGCGTGGCCCCGGAGCGCGGGCAGGGGGCGAACAAGCGTGAAGCGGAACAGGCCGCCGCACTGGCGATGCTCCTGCGCGAAGGGGTCTGGCAGGCGCCCCAAAATGGCTAGTGCCGATCCCGCGGCGGTTGATGATGCGGTCACGCGCTGCGGCTTCGTGGCGCTGATCGGGGCCCCGAACAGCGGCAAATCGACCCTCACCAATGCGTTGGTCGGCGCCAAAATCTCGATCGTGACCCATAAGGCGCAGACGACACGGGGGCCGGTGCGCGGCATTGCCCTGATCGGCAAATCCCAGGTGATCCTGGTCGACACGCCGGGGATCTTTCCGCCCAAACGCAAGCTCGATCGTGCCATGGCCCAGGCGGCTTGGGAGCGGGCGGGCGACGCCGACCTCGTCGCCGTTGTGATTGATGCGGCCCGTAACCTCGATGGCGAGGTCGAGCCTCTTCTGTCGCACCTCGGCGCAGTCAAACGGCCCCGCATCGCCATCCTCAACAAGATCGACCTTGTCGCCAAGACCGAGCTGTTGCGTCTTACCGCTGACCTGCAGGCGCATGCGTTGTTCGACCGCGTCTTTATGATCTCGGCGCTGTCCGGCGATGGTGTCGCGGAACTGAAAACCTATCTTGCCGAAGCGGTGCCACCAGGGCCTTGGCTTTTCCCTGCGGACCAACTCACCGATCAATCCCTGAGACAGGGCGCCGCCGAAACCACGCGCGAGAAGCTGTTCCTGCGGCTGCACCAGGAGCTTCCCTACACGCTGACGGTCGAGACCAACGAGTGGAAGGAGCTGGCGGACGGAAGCATCAGGATCGAGCAGACCATCTATGTCGAGCGCGAGAGCCAGCGCAAAATCGTGCTCGGCGCCAAGGGCCGCACCATCAAGGAGATCGGCTCAGCCGCGCGCGCCGAGATTGGCGCCATGACCGGGACGCCGGTTCATCTCTTTCTGTTTGTCAAAGTGCGCGAAAAGTGGGCCGAGGATCCAGAACGCTATCGCGAGATGGGCCTCGACTATCCCAAGCGATAGAGCGAAGCTCGTACGATTCATGGATTGGAGCGACGAAGGCATCTTTCTCAGCGCCAAGCCGCTTGGCGAGACAAGTGCCGTCGCCGAGCTCTTCACCCTTGGCCATGGCCGTCACCTTGGGCTGGTACGGGGAGGGCGGTCACGCCGTCTGCGCCCTTTGCTGCAGCCGGGCAATCGGCTGGGCGTCACCTGGCGGGCACGCCTTTCCGAGCATCTCGGCGGCTTTAATCTCGAGCTGATTGACGCGAATGCCGCGCGCGTCCTTGACGATGCCAGTGCCTTGGCAGCCATCGGTTCGCTCGCCGGTCTGGCCCGGCTTCTTCCCGAGCGCGATCCGCACCCCGCTCTCTACGCCTCCTCGCTCCAGGTGCTGAGCGCTTTCGACGAACCGAAACTCTGGCTCCCGCTTCTCGTGCGCTGGGAGCTTCAGCTCTTGCAGGAACTGGGCTTTGGCCTCGATCTCAGCGAATGCGCCGCGACCGGTAACGATACAGAGCTTGTTTATGTTTCGCCGCGTTCGGGCCGCGCCGTCTCTCGCGAGGCCGGCAAGCCCTATGACGATAAGCTGCTAAAGCTTCCGGCGTTTCTTCGCGATGACGCTGCGACAGTCGAGGAGAGCGAAGTCGTCGCGGGTTTCGCGCTCACTGGACATTTCCTCGAACGCGACGTGCTCGCCCCGCATGGCCTCGCCATGCCACAAGCCAGAGAAAGGCTGATAGGACTTGTCACGCGCCGGTCGAGAATTTCGGCGTGACGGTTAAAGTCTAGCCGTGCCGAAGCGGCGCAAAGAGAAACGGGCCGATCTTTTGACCGGCCCGCCAAATTCTTTGAACTTCGGAGTTGGTTCTACCACCAGCCCCAGTACCACCGCCAGGCGCCATTCCGCCAACGACGGCGGCGACGACGGCGACGGCCACGGCGACCACGACGGCGTCGCCCGCGGCGACCCGCCTCCGCGGGCGTACTTGCCGCGACATTCACGGCCGTGGCTAAACTGGTCACGCCAACGGCGGTTCCAACGGTCGTTCCAACCGCGCTGATGCACCAAAACAAGGCAATTGCCACCGCTGCTACGGCTTGAGCCAGCAACTTACGTGGCGTCCTCGATTTGCTGCCTGCGTTGGAGGGCAATGGGCTATTTCCCATTCTGCTCACCCGTCCTTTCTTCTCCCGCATTTGCGCCTCGAAGAGAATGTCTCCCAAGCGTCTGACCAGGATAGCCGCGTCGTCCGATTTTGCCAAGGGTAACAAAAGTTGTGAATTCAGGGCGTTTAGCGGCATTGGCCGCTCACGTCTCACCGTCTGGGCCGAGGTCAGCGCCAATACCGATCCTGATCATCAGGGCCACATCCGACCCCCATTTGATGACCGGATAGAAGAACCGATAATATCTGGCCTTCTCGATCAGCGTGTCGTGCATAGCCAGATAATCAATGCCGGTGGAGAGGAAGCATTTCATGGCATCGGCTGGGGTCTCGACGATCGGCTCCCCCCGAATATTGAACGAGGTGTTCAGTAAGACCGGGATGCCGGTGATCTTCTCGAACTCTTTAAGCAACATATAGAGCCGTTCATTGTGCTCCTGCCGTATGGTCTGCACGCGGGCGGTTCCGTCGACATGTACGATGGCGGGAATCTTGTCTTGCCATTCCGGGCGCACGCGCTTGGCAAGGAGCATGAACGGCGAGTCTTCATCGCCTTCGAACACCTCGCTCGCCCGCTCGGCAAGAACAATCGGCGCGAACGGCCTGAAGGCTTGGCGATGCTTGACCCGGCTGTTGAGCAGATCCTTCATCGACCCCTTGCGCGGGTCGGCGAGGATACTGCGATTGCCGAGTGCGCGAGGGCCGAATTCGGACCCGCCTTGAAACCAGCCGATCACTTTCTCTTCGGCAAGCACCTTTGCCGTTTCGGTGAAGATAGTGTCCTCGGGCGATTGGCAGCTTTTGCTCTGGACCAACCATCGGTTCGATGCAGCTTTAACCTCCGCCTCGCTATAGGGCGCACCGAGGAAAGCATGCTCCATGACATACGTGCGCGGTTTGTTTTGGACTGCTAGATGGCCGTAATAGGCGCAGCCGATGGCGATGCCGTCGTCGCCGGCAGCCGGTTGGATCCACACATTGTCGTAACCGGCCTCGCGAACGATTTTGCCGTTGGCAACGCAGTTCAACCCCACGCCGCCTGAGATGCAAAGATTCTTGGCGCCCGTCGTCTCGCGCAGCCAGATAGCGCGCTCGACCAGGACCCGCTCGGTGTCTTCTTGAACCCGCCAAGCTAAGTCCTTCCAATGCGGCAAGGCAGGATCGGCCTCCCATTTCCCTTCTTTATCGGGCAGGTAGGGCTGGTTGAACGCCTCGGTCCACTCGGGCATGTCGAGCGCGCCGTTCTTGAGTTCGATGAGCGGCTTGATCTCGCCTGGGCCTCCGTAAGGAGCAAGACCCATCACCTCGCCGCATTTGTTCCAGTCGCCGAAGATATAGCTCGACACCCGGCTATACATCGCGCCGAGACCGTCCATGTTGAAGAACTCATCGGCGAGAAATCCCGTGGTCGGTTCGAGCCACACTTTTTTTATAGGCTCGAGGGTTGAGCCCTCAAACCGGTAATAGCTCTCGGACTCGCGCGCCAGCGGGGAAAGATTGTCGATCCGATGACCGTCCTCGGTGACATCCGAAGCGTGACTGCCGACGCCGTCGACCACCATCAACGCACCCTCGTCGAAAGGGCAGACGGCGAAGGCGCTGTAGGCGTGAGCGACGTGGTGGGAGACGTCGACGACCTTGTTGGAGCGCGAGCGGTAAAGGGGGCTGGTGGCGGCCAGGTCCCGCTCCCGAGGCGGCAAGACTTCGGGCACGTCCTGGTAGGTCAGGCGCTTTTCCAATTCGCCGACCGTAAGGAGGTAGGAATTGCGCACCACGAGATCGACGTCGTCGAGAGTGATACCCTCGGCGCGCAGGCAATAGTCGACTACGCTTTGGTAGAATCCGGGCGAGTGCTTTTGCCGGTTGATCCGCTCCTTGGAGATGGCAAAGGCGATTTCGCCGTCGCGCAGGAGACAGGCGCTGACGTCGTGGTCGTAGGCGTTGATGCCGAGAATGTAGGTATGACGCTTGGACACGATGGGGCAGGGAACACAGAGAATGGGACCCCGCTTATAGCGGATATGAGGCCTTCCGCAACGCTCGACTGGTTGCACGGAGGCGCTGGGACTTGAGCGGAATCGGCCGATGCGCTAAGCGCGATCCATGGGACGACGCGTCACACCGCCAACTGATTCGGGGCCGGTCGAGCCGGTCAAGCTGCGCGAGGCGCTGGAGGAACGCTATCTTGCCTATGCGCTCTCCACCATCATGCACCGGGCCCTTCCCGACGTGCGCGACGGGCTCAAACCGGTCCATCGGCGGCTGCTCTACGCCATGCAGCAGCTCCGGCTCGGCCCGCAGGGCGAGTTCCGCAAATGCGCCAAGATCGTCGGCGACACCATGGGCAACTTCCATCCCCACGGCAATCAAGCGATTTACGACGCCCTGGCCCGGCTGGCTCAGGACTTCTCCGTTCGCTATCCGCTGATCGACGGCCAGGGCAATTTCGGCAATATCGACGGCGATAACCCGGCTGCCGACCGCTACACCGAAGCGCGGCTAACGGCGATCGCCGCGCGTCTGCTTGACGGGATCGATGAAGACACCGTCGATTTCCGCGCCAATTACGACGGCCGCGAGCAGGAACCGGCGGTGCTGCCGGCCGCCTTTCCCAACCTGCTCGCCAATGGCGCTTCGGGGATTGCCGTCGGCATGGCGACGAATATCCCGCCGCATAATGCCGGAGAGCTCTGCGATGCGGCGCTGCATCTCATCAAATTCCCCAATGCCACGGCCGATAAGCTGGTCAATTTCGTTCCCGGCCCCGATCTGCCGACCGGCGGCGTGATCGTCGAGCCGCGTTCTGAGATCGTCAAAGCTTACAAAACCGGACGGGGCAGTTTCCAGCTACGCGCGCGCTGGGCCACCGAGGACACCGGGCGCGGCACCTATCAGATCGTAGTCACCGAGATTCCCTATCAAATCCCGAAGGCACGGCTGATCGCGCGCATCGCCGAACTGCTGCTGCAAAAGAAGCTGCCGCTCTTGGCCGATGTCCGCGACGAGTCGGCGGAAACCGTGCGGATCGTGCTCGAGCCCAGAAGCCGCAGCGTCGATCCGGTCCTGCTGATGGAATCGCTGTTCAAGCTGACCGAGCTCGAGACGCGGCTTCCCCTCAATATGAATGTGCTGAGCCGGGGGCAGGTGCCGAATGTTCTCGGGCTTCGACAGGTTTTGCGCGAGTGGCTCGACCACCGCAAGGTCGTGCTGGTCCGCCGTTCGAAATTCCGCCTCGCGAAAATCGATCACCGGCTCGAAGTCCTCGCCGGCTACCTCATCGTCTATCTCAATCTCGACAAGGTCATCAAAATCATCCGCCAGCAGGACGAGCCGAAACCGGCGCTGATGAAAGCCTTCAAGCTGACCGAGGTCCAGGCCGAAGCCATTCTCAATATGCGGCTGCGCGCTTTGCGCAAGCTCGAAGAGATGGAGATCAAACGCGAGCACGAGGCGCTCACCAAGGAGCGCAAGGAACTGAGATCGCTGCTGGCCTCGAAGGACAAGCAGTGGAAACGCATCGCCGGCGAGATCAAAGAGCTCAAAGAGCAGTTCGGCCAGAAGACCGCGCTCGGCAAACGCCGCACGAGTTTCGACGAGGCTCCCGAAGGGGTCGAGATCGAGCTTGCCGAGGCCATGATCGAGAAAGAGCCGGTCACCATCGTCCTGTCCGAGAAGGGCTGGATCCGGTCGATCAGGGGTCACCAAACGGCTGCCGACAGCCTCGCCTTCAAGGAAGGCGACCGGCTGAAGCGCGCGGTGAAGGCGCAAACCACCGACACGCTACTTCTGTTCGCCACCAATGGCCGCTTCTATGCGCTTGGCGCCGACAAATTGCCGGGGGGCAGGGGGCACGGCGAGCCGTTCCGCCTGATGATCGACATCGAGGAGGCGGCCGAAGCGGTCGAGCTGTTCGTGCATGAGCCGGACCGCAAGCTTCTCGTGGCCGGAAAGAGCGGTCACGGCTTCGTCGTCGCCGAGGACGAGGTCCTCGCCATGACCCGCAAGGGCAAGCAGATACTTAACGTGCCGAAAGGCGATAAGGCTGCGCTCTGCGCCCCGGTCGACGGTGACAGCGTGGCGGTGATCGGCGAGAATCGGAAACTGCTGCTGTTCCCGCTGAAAGAGCTGCCGGAGATGCCTCGCGGCAAAGGCGTGCGTCTTCAGCGCTACAAGCAAGGCGGCTTGGCCGACGCCAAAGTGTTCACCAAGAAAGAGGGCCTGACCTATATCGACGCGGCAGGCCGGTCCTTCGTGCTCACGGAGTTGCGGGATTGGTGGGGCACGCGGGCCCAGGCCGGACGGCTGCCGCCTAAAGGCTTCCCCAAGTCCAATTCGTTCGGACCGAAATTCTAACCCGGTAAGATCCCTACTCGGTCCGCACCCAGCCTTTCGCTGTGAGATGCTCCTGCGGCTCGAAGCGGTTCTTGTAGCGCATCTTGCGCGATCCCTCGATCCAGTAGCCGAGATAGACGAAGGGATGCCCATGCGCGCGGGCATAGGAAACATGATCGAGGATCATGTAGGTGCCGAGGCTGCGCTGCGGCTGGCTCGGATCGTAGAAGCTGTAGACCATCGAGATCCCGTCGCTTAGGCGATCACACAGCGACACGCCGAGCAAAGGCGACTTACCGCCGCCGCTCGCATCCTCTCTCAGGCGGTACTCGGTGACGAAGGTCTCGACCACGCTGTCCTCGACCATGAGCGAATAGTCGAGCACCGACATCTCAGCCATGCCGCCATCGGCGTGACGCGCGTCGATATAGTCGCGGAACAGCGCGTACTGTTCCGAGCTTGGCGCCGGCTGCATGCGGGTCGCGACCAGATCGGAATTGATACGGGCGATGCGCCGGAGCGAGCGCCGAACCACGAAATCATTCGCCAGAATGCGGACCGGCACGCAGGCCGAGCAGGCGTCGCAATAGGGCATATAGGCGATGTTCTGGCTGCGCCGGAATCCGCCCTTGAGCAGATTGTCCACAAGGAACCGCGGCTTGTCGCGGGTCAGGTGGGTGAACAGCTTCCGCTCGAGCCGGCCGGGAAGATAGGGGCAGGGCTGCGGCGCGGTGATGTAGAACTCGGGAAAGTTGTTCTTGTGCTCTGTCACGGTTCTGTCACCCGGATACGAATCCGAACCTGTCCGCCAAGCTTAGTGGATCGGAGGCGGCAAGCGCAATCCGGTACGCGGGCTCAAAAGCGCCGGATCCTAGGGGCGGTTGATGAACACCATGCCGGCAAGAATGTCATGCAGGCAGCGTTTTCGCTGGTCAAAGAAGGCCCATAGGAGAATGGGACAGAATATTACTAGCGAGAACCAGAACAGGAGCGCGTGGAAGGCTGCGATCAGCGGCGTCACTTTCCCGCCAAACCACATGCGTGCCTCAAGCCCCATAAGCCTCTGCCCGACAGTGGCCGAATTCTTGCCCCCTATGGTGACCGCGTTATAGCCGAGGCCGACGAAGGGAAAGACGAGGCCGAACAGGAGCCAAGCCAGTCCGAGGGTGATGATGCCCAGCACGGCCACCACCACATAGGCGATCAGCGTCAACAGGGCGATGATGATCGCGTCGACCACAAATGCGAACGACCGTTTGCCGATCACGCCGTCGAACAGCTGGGGCTGCTTCACCGGATCGTAGGCATGGGGCTGATCAGCGAAGCTCGAGCTTTGCGCTGGAGGCTGATGCTGGTCGGTCATTCATCTTCTCCGGTCGAGGGTTACAAGGGTTGCTCGCAGGCCAAAGATGGTGATGAGCGCCCCCGCAAACAAGCAAGCCCCGGGTTGCCGAGGCCAAGCCGAGGCGCTAACAATCTCGCCCGGTGGGCTGCGAGGTCAAGCCAACGAGGACTTAATCCATGCGGAAATTTTTGCTGTCGGCCGGACTTGCCGTCTTTTTCGCCGCCAATCCCGCCTGGCAGGTGGCAGCGGCAGCCTGTGAAGGCGAAAAGGTCATCTTCGAGGACAAGTTCGCCGATGACGCCGGCGGCTGGCCGTTGCGCGACACCGTCGAGGTGAAGGACGGGGCCTTCGTCATCAACCTTCCTCCCGACGATATGCAGTCGAACCTGAACGTCACCTTCACCGTCAAAGACGCCGACATTTGCTCGGAGGTGGTTTGGCCCGTTGGCGAAGAGACGATGCTGGGTGCGGGCCTCCTGTTTTGGGGTGAGGACAACCGGACCTATTTCCAATTCGGCATTCTCAATAACGGCAAGTTCTGGATTGCGCGCAAACAAGACGGCAAGTGGCTCGGCACGATCGCAGCCAATGTCGATTCCGCGGCGATCAACCAGGAGCCGGGGGCCAGCAACATGCTGCGCGTCAAGACCGACGGCAACAACGTGTCGTTCTTCATCAACGGCACCAAGGTGCGCGACTTGCGCGGTCAGGCGCCGAAAGGCGATTGGCGGTTCGGACTGTCGGGCGACAATTTCGACAAGGAGAAAGAGGCGACTGTGGTGTTCAAGACCGTGAAGGTCACGAACTAGACCTATTGCTTGAGCAGCTTCGCCACCTCGGCCGCGAAATAGGTGAAGATGGCGTCGGCGCCCGCACGTTTGAACGCGATCAAACTTTCCAGGATGGCGCGTTCCCGATCGATGAAGCCGCGCTCCGCTGCCGCGGCAAGCGCGGCATACTCGCCTGAGACCTGATAGACAAAGGTCGGCACGCCGAAGGCCTCCTTCACCCGCCAGACGATGTCGAGATAGGGCAGACCCGGCTTGACCATGACCATGTCGGCCCCTTCGGCGATGTCGAGTGCGACTTCGCGCAGCGCCTCATCGCCGTTGGCAGGGTCCATCTGATAGCTCAGCTTGTCGCCCTTGAGCCTTGCGCCAGATCCCACCGCGTCGCGAAACGGCCCATAGAACGAGGACGCATATTTCGCGGCGTAGGCGAGGAGCTGCGTGTTGGTAAAGCCGTTCGCTTCGAGCGCCGCCCTGATCGCCCCGATCCGCCCATCCATCATGTCCGAGGGTGCGAGGATATCGCAGCCGGCTTCGGCTTGAACCAGGGCTTGCTGAATCAGAACCTCGACGGTCCGGTCGTTATCGACCTCCTCGCCCGCCAGCAGTCCGTCATGCCCGTGGCTGGTGTAAGGGTCGAGCGCCACGTCGCAGACGATGCCGATTTCGGGCACCGCTTCCTTGATGGCACGGACCGCCCGGCAAACGAGATTGCCGGGATTGACGCCCTCGCTTGCCACCTCGTCGCGCAAGGACGGATCGGTATTGGGAAAGAGCGCGATGGCGGGAATGCCCAGCGCGGCGGCCTCTTCGGCGGCCTCGACGGCAAGGTCGATGGTCAGCCGCTCAACGCCCGGCATGGCGGCAACCTGAGTCCGGGTGCGCGTTCCGTCGATCAGGAAAATCGGCCAAATAAGATTCGAGGTCGCAAGCGAGGTTTCGCGCACCAGGCGGCGAGACCAGTCGGCACGGCGATTGCGCCGCATGCGCGTTGCCGGGAAACCGGGGCCCTTCGCCGCCTCAACTGAGACGCCGGCGCGCTTTGCCCGCTCGTTGCGAAACGAAATCGCTTTGTCTTTTGGGGACGTCATCTACGCATTACTGCCATTCGCCGATCAAGATTTCAGCAAACTACCATTTGAGCGGCGTGACTGCCAATGCCTCTCGGCGGATATGGTTTTCGGCCAAAACTCATTCGCAGTAATTGGCTCTGCGCCGTGGCTTCATGTCGAAGTGGAAATGATTCTTGTGAGCGGCATTGGCGTTCGGACCGAGCACCGTCCCGAACCGCTTGCACGCCTGCTCAAACAAGAAAGTGGTGAACTGGTTTTTAGGGTCGGGCGCCGGAGGTTCTGCCGCAACCGGCGGCGGTTTTGGCAGGGCGCCCGGTTCCGCCTTCACCGGTGTGACAACACCCGGTTTGCGATCGCTCTTAAGGCGCGCCGGGTTGGGCTCAGGCGGAGGCGGCGGTGGGGCCGCGGCCCGCGGCCAATGCTCAAGCACGGTGATGCGGTTCCCGTCGGCGAGAGTGAATTCCGATACGTCGAGCGCATTGACGAGCGCGTGCTCGCTGATCCGCGTGTTCGCGCCGCCATAACGGTTGCGGCAAGAATAGGATGTGGCATTGCGAATCTTCACCACGGCGCTTCCGAACAGCGCTTTCGCTTCCGGCTGGACGGTATCCCGCAACCATTCCCCGAAAACGTCGGCCATCTGACAGTTGAGCGTTGCCGGCGGCTCGATTTGCACTTTCGGATCGTCGCCGACCGCGCGCAGTAAGACCGGCGCCGGGGTCCCGCATATGCCTTCCCTGATCGGCGGCAGGAGTTGGTAATCGAGCGAATCTCCTGAGAGCAGGGTCTTGCACTTCGCCGTGGCGGCGGCAATCTCCGCCTCGGTCCAAGCCACGGTCGGTTGATCCCCTGGCAATGTCGACGGAGGCTCGGTCCCGGCCGTCGCCCTCAGCGGATTGCGCTCCGGCAAAGGCGGAAGCTCCGCCGTTTCCGCTTTGGCGTCGGCGGCAAGCGCCACCAGCAGGGCAAGGCCAAGCCAAGCAATTTTCCTATTGGGCATGTCCGGCGACCGATGGTCCTTGGTTTCGCGACGCTTGAGGTTTTGAGGATTGAGTGTTAGCTGCCCCGGGCCTTAGTTGTGGCGCCTAAGGCGCCGCCGCGAGGCGTCATTACACCGGATTTAAGCCGGAGGCACCGCACTTTGTCCGAGGCGTTGGGCATCAGCTTCGAGGAGATCGACCGCGCCGGGGTGGTCACGCTCGATCGCCCCGCTCGACTCAACGCTTTGACACGGGAAATGTTCGAGGCTTTGAGCGCACAATATCGCGCCTGGGCCCCGGCAGCGCATATCTACGGCGTGGTCATGCAATCCTCGCACCCTTCGGTGTTCTCAAGCGGGGGCGATATCAAGATCTTGCATGAGTGGAACCAGCAAGACGCCCGGGAAGCGCTTCGGGCGTTCTACCGCGCCGCTTACAGCCATGTCTGGGTGCTTGAGAAATTCATCAGGCCGAACGTGCCGTTGATTAACGGCCTCGCGCTTGGCGGCGGCATTGGCATCAGTCTTTACGGCACGCATCGCGTGGCAGGCGAAAAATACCGATTCGGCATGCCGCAAGTCGGCATCGGGTTCCTGCCGGATATTGGCGGGACTTATTTTCTTCCCCGTATGCTTGGGCACACCGGTCTCTATCTTGCTTTGACCGGACGCCTGATCGGACCGGCTGAAGCCTATCGTCACCGCCTCGTCAGTCACACCATCCCGGCGGCGCATTTCGATGTGATCAAGGACGCCTTGAGCGACAATCATCCGATTGATCGTCTGCTCGATGGCCTTCATCGCGATCCAGGCGAAGGCGAGCTGGTCAGATACACGCCCCTGATCGACCGCGCCTTCGCCGCACCGTCAGTGGAGTCGATTCTCGAAAGGCTCGATGAGGAGCGTGGCGAGGACGAATCCTTTGCGCAAGAGACCGCCGCGGCGATACGCGAGAAGTCTCCAACCTCGCTCAAGATTGCGTTCGAACAATACAAGCGGGGCAAGTCGTTGGACCTTGCTGCCGCCCTCAAACTCGAATTCCGCCTGGCCTCTCATCTCGTCGGCGGCCACGATTATCGCGAAGGCATCGCTGCGAAAGTCGCGGGCAAGGACCGCACACCCAATTGGCAGCCGGCCACGTTAGACTCCGTCGACGACGAGGCGATTGAGCGTATGTTTGCAACGCCGGTGGAGGATGAACTCATGCTTGAGACGCTTACACCGGATCCGTGAGAACTTTGCTTGGCCCGAAGCAAAACAACAAAAGCCGGAAAAGGCGTTTCACGCATTTTTAAGCGTGCCGCTTAAGCAGTTTTTAGCCGGGTAACGCTACCATCGTCGCCAAGTTGGGGGTCAAACAAAAAACTATGGGGGTAGGCGATGAGTGTAGCCCTGCATACGGGGATGCGCGGGCGTGTCGATGAGGGGGAGGACCTCAAAGGCCGCTATCTTGTTTCCTTGAAACTCATCGAGCGGCTTCACCGGCTGCTGCTTGATGTGGTGAAAGATGAGTTCGAGCGCCTGGGCCGCTCCGAAGTCAACAGCGTGCAGGCTCTGCTGCTTTACAGCATCGGCGATGCCGAGTTGACCGCAGGCGAACTGACGACCCGCGGTTATTATCTCGGCTCGAACGTCTCGTATAATCTGAAGAAACTTGTCGATGCCGGTTACATCGACCATCAGCGTTCGACGGTCGATCGCAGATCCGTGCGGGTCCGGCTGACCGAAAAGGGCATGGACGTTTGTCGGGTGGTGAACGGCCTCTACCAGCGTCAGCTCGGGTCGCTTCAGCAGGTCGGCGGCATCGGCAGCGACGATCTCGAAACATTGAACAGGGCCCTGGTCCGGCTGGAGCGGTTTTGGACCGATCAGATTCGCTACCAACTCTAATCTTGCCGTAAAGCACGCCTTTTTGCCCCGGCGGCCGGCCCGCCGGGGCCATAGGCTTTTGCCCGGGCGGCGGTCCCCAGCCCAAAATCGCCCCATTCCCGCGCTAGACCTAAGAATTGCCGTGGCGAAACCCTCTGTCGCATCAAGGCATTGTGACGGTGTCGGCCTCACGGAAGTGGAGCTTTAAGACGAAAGCGCCTATATTTCGAATCTTGGAGCGGAACGAAGCCGCGGAATACGGGGAGCGGCAAATGCTGAAATGGCAGGATAGCAAGGCCGGGGCGATCCCCGTTGCGATCGTTCTCGCCGCCGCGCTCGTCGCGCTCAGCGTCGTTCCGGCGAACGCCGGTCCGTTTTCCTGGTTCAACAAAAATCGGCAGCAGCAGCAACAGCAGCAGCAACAGCAATCGGACGACGGCCCCGGTTTCTTTCCCTTCTTCGGCGGGAGGAGCAACCGGGGAGGGTCTAGTCAGGGCCACTCGTCGCATGCAAGCGAGTTTCCGAGCGACGATCCCGAGGCCATCCTCATTACCAATCCGCCTCTCGGCACGCCGACGCTTGCCAGAGCCAATATTGCGGCAACCAAGGCCGCCATCGGGCAATACCAGGCGATCGTGGCCCAGGGCGGTTGGCCGCCGGTCCCGGCGAAGGTTATGAAGCCCGGATCGCGTGGTCCTGAGATCGAAGTTCTGCACCGGCGTCTTGAAATTTCCGGCGATCTCGTCGGCACGAGCATCCCTAACCAATACACTCCGGTTCTTGCGTCTGCCGTGCGCAAGTTCCAAGCCCGCCATGGCTTGCCGGCGACCGGCAATGTCGACAGCAAGGCCATGATCGCCGCGTTGAACATGCCGGCTTATATGCGGCTCGCCGAACTTCAGGCCAGTCTGAAGCGTCTGCAAACTCTAAAGCCCCCTGCGGGCCGTTACGTCCTGGTCAACGTCCCGGCGGCGCAGGTCGAGGCGGTGAACGGCGGGAACGTCGCGTTGCGGCTCGCCGCCGTTGTCGGCAAGCCCGAACGTCCGACGCCTGAAATCTCCAGCAAGATTCGGGAGATCAATTTCAATCCCTATTGGCATGTGCCGCGCAGCATCATTCAAAAGGATCTCGTTCCGAAGGGCCGTGAATATGCCCGCAGAGGTCAGGACATGCTTGCCGCCTATCACATGCAGGCGTTCGATGCGGCCGGCAATCCGCTGGACCCCCGTCAGATCAATTGGAACGGCACAGAGGTTTACAACTATAGCTTCCGGCAGCTCCCCTGGGAGGAGAATTCCCTTGGCTTCGTGAAGATCAACTTCCCGAACAAGGACAGCGTCTATATGCACGACACGCCGCTTAAGAGCCTGTTTGGTCAGGCGATACGGTTCGAAAGTTCCGGCTGCGTGCGCGTGCATAATGTGGCGCGGTTGGTCGCCTGGCTCCTGAGCGGCACGCCGGGCTGGAGCTACGAGCGCATTATGTCGATGAAGCAGACCGGAGAGCAGACCAATGTCCAGCTCGCGCAGCCGGTTCCGGTCTATCTCGCTTACATCACCGCCTGGGGGACGCCCGACGGCCAGGTGCATTTCCGGCCCGATGTCTACGGTCTCGACGGCGCAGCCGCCACCGCCTCGGCCTATTGATCGACAGAGCGCCAGGCCGTTACCCTACGACCGGTCAAGGGCGTTGGCGGTTTCGCAGCCCATGCCTTAGTGTGTTGCTGGCGCGTCGTTGCGACATGTGGTAGAGCCAGCCAAACGCTCAATGGAAGTGGGAGGCGGGGAGCTAGGCCCCGCGAGAAGGCTTCATTGGGCAAAGCAAGAGTGAGCGCGAGGAGCAGTCAGCCATGACGGTAAGCGATGCAGGACGCGCCGAGACGCGCGTAAATGCCTTTTTCACCAAACACCTAGAAGAGACCGACCCTGAAGTCTGGGGCGCGATCGAAGACGAGTTCGAGCGCCAGCAGGACGAGATCGAGCTCATCGCTTCTGAGAACATCGTTTCGCAGTCCGTGCTCGAAGCCGCCGGCACATTGCTCACCAACAAATATGCGGAAGGCTATCCGGGGCGGCGCTATTACGGCGGCTGCCAATACGTTGACGTGGTCGAACAGCTTGCCATCGATCGTGCCAAGCGCCTGTTCAACTGCGCCTTCGCCAATGTCCAGCCGCACTCCGGCTCGCAAGCGAACCAATCGGTGATGCTCGCGCTGCTGAAGCCGAACGACACCATTCTCGGCATGTCGCTTGCGGCCGGCGGTCACCTGACGCATGGAGCGGCGCCCAATCTTTCCGGCAAGTGGTTCAACGCGGTGCAATACGGCGTGACCAAGACCGACAACCGCATCGACTACGACGAGGTCGAGCAGCTCGCCAAAGAGCACAAGCCCGCCATGATCATTGCCGGCGGCTCGGCCTATCCGCGCATCATCGATTTCCCGCGCTTCCGTCAGATCGCCGATTCTGTCGGCGCCTATCTGATGGTCGATATGGCGCATTTCGCAGGACTGGTCGCCGCGGGGCTACATCCGAGCCCCTTGCCGCACGCCCATGTGGTGACCACCACCACTCACAAGACGCTGCGCGGTCCGCGCGCGGGACTGGTGCTCTCAAACCACGAGGACATCGGTAAGAAGATCAACTCGGCGGTGTTTCCCGGCCTTCAGGGCGGCCCGCTGATGCATATCATCGCGGCCAAGGCGGTCGCTTTCGGCGAAGCGCTCCGTCCCGACTACAAGCTCTACATCAAGGGGGTTGTCGATAACGCCAAGGCGCTCGGCGAAACTCTGGTCAAGGGCGGATTGGCGCTCGTGTCCGGCGGCACCGACACTCATCTTATGTTGGTCGATCTCAGACCTAAGAAGCTTACCGGCAAGGTGGCGGAAATCGCGCTCGGCCGTGCCAATATTACCTGCAACAAGAATGGCGTGCCGTTCGATCCGGAGAAACCCGCAATCACATCCGGGATTCGCCTCGGCTCACCGGCGGGCACCACGCGGGGATTTGGCATCACCGAGTTCCAGGAGATCGGCGGCATGATCACCGAGGTGCTCGACGGCCTCGCTGCCAACGGCGAAGACGGCAACAGCGCGGTCGAGGAGAGCGTGAAGAAGCGTGCCATCGAACTCTGCGAGCGCTATCCGATTTACCGGTAGCCGCGCGCGCATGAGGTGACAGGAGGGGAGGGCGGTCGCCCATGCGGTGCCCGTATTGCGGCAGCACGAACACGCAAGTGAAGGACTCGCGTCCTAGCGAGGACCACACCACGATCAGACGCCGCCGCGTCTGTGCCGATTGCGGCGGCCGCTACACCACATTTGAACGTGTACAACTTCGCGAGTTGACGGTGCTCAAGCGGAGCGGGCGCCGCGTGCCGTTCGACCGCGACAAGCTGATGCGGTCGGTGCAGATCGCACTCAGGAAACGCCCGGTGGAACCGGAGCGGATCGAGCGCATGGTCAGCGGTATCGTCCGCCGGCTCGAGAATATGGGCGAGAGTGAGGTCAAGTCCGAGGCTGTCGGGCGATTGGTGATGGAGGCGCTCAAGGCTCTCGACGATGTCGCCTATGTCCGCTTTGCCTCGGTGTACAAGAATTTCCGCGAGGCCAAGGATTTCGAGGCGTTGCTGGGCGAGCTTACCGCGGCGGATGACGACGAGGAGGCACCCCCGGGCAGGGCGGCTGCCTCTGCCGAAGACTGACCCGAGACCCTACATCAAGCCGATGAGCCTCAGCGACGAAGACCATATGGCGCAGGCCCTTCAGCTTGCGCGGCGCGGGCTTGGGCAGACCTGGCCGAATCCCGCTGTCGGTTCGATCGTGGTGGCCCCGACCGGGGAAATCGTGGGCCGCGCCTCGACTGCTCCGGGAGGCCGTCCTCATGCCGAAGCCATCGCTCTGGAGCGCGCCGGCGGCAGGGCAAAGGGCGCGACACTGTATGTCACGCTGGAGCCGTGCGCTCACCCGGGCGGCAGAGGGCCCGCCTGCGCTGAGGTCATTGCCGCGGCGAGCCCCGCGCGCGCTGTGATCGCGATTCGTGATCCTGATCCTCGGACATCGGGCCGTGGGCTCGACCGGCTTACCGCCTCGGGCATCGAGGTGAAGGACGGCGTGCTGGCTGAAGAGGCGCGCGTCGTTGCGCTCGGTCACATTCTCCGCGTCACTGAAGGACGCCCGGCCGTCACACTCAAGCTTGCCGTCGGCGCCGACGGCCTCATACCGCAAGGGACGGGCGCGCCGGTGTGGATCACAGGTCCAGACGCGCGCGCCCACGGCCATCTTCTTAGAGCGCGGAACGATGCGATCCTGGTCGGCCGCGGCACCGTGCTCGCCGATAATCCGACGTTGACATGCCGCCTGCCTGGCATGTCTTGCCGCTCGCCGGTTCGTGTTGTGCTAGACCGGCGTTTGCGGACGCCACCCGAAGCAAGGCTGTTCGACGACCTGATGGTGCCGGTCTGGCTCGTCTGCTCAGCCGACGAAGAGCATCCCAATACCGACGCGCTGCAGGATCGCGGCGCGGAGATTGTTCCCGTTGCGGTCGACGATCACGGTCTCCTCGTGGTGCATGATGCGCTTGAGACTCTTGCCGATCGCGGCATCACCCGCGTTCTGGTCGAGGGCGGGCCATCGGTCGCCCGCGCCTTTCTCGACGCCGACCTCATCGACGAGATTGTCATTTATCAGGGTCCGAAACCAGTCGGTTCCGGAGGCCTTTTGCCTTTTACTGGCGACGGGCTTGATCGGGTGACCGGAAGCGGGCATTTCACTGAAGTTGAATCCCGCTTCTTCGGTCCCGACCGAATGACGTGTTGGCGGCGAGTAGGGCGATGTTCACTGGCCTTGTCAGCGGCATAGGAACGCTCCAGCGGCGGCAGGGCACCCGTTTGGTCATCGCCAGCCCTTATAAGCGCCGCACTCTGGCGGAGGGCGCCTCGATTGCCTGCGATGGCTGCTGCCTGACGATCGTCGAATTGTCCAAGGCGAAGGCGAAGGGGGAGGGTGCGCGCTTTGCCGTCGAGGCCTCTAACGAGACGCTTGAGCGGACCACGCTTGGATCTTGGACCGAAGGACGGCGCATCAATCTGGAACGCGCACTTGCCCTTGGCGATGAGCTGGGCGGCCATCTGGTGACCGGCCATATCGATGGTTTGGCGAAGATTCTGACGCGCGAGCCCGATGGCGAAAGCGTCAGATTTGTCCTTGAGGCTCCAGCCCATCTTGCGCCGTTCATTGCCGCGAAGGGATCGATCGCGCTGGATGGCGTTTCTCTTACGGTTAACGAAGTCGATGACACACGCTTCGGCGTGAATATCA
>CAZFYL010000001.1:31108-77988 GCA_964523345.1 uncultured Methyloceanibacter sp. | reverse complement strand
CGAGAACGACGAGAAGCGCGAGCGTCGTCTCCTCGCGGAACAGGGTCAAGCCCGAGAGCGCGTTCCCCAGAACATAGGCGCCGGCCAGAAGCGCCACCGCAAGCACAACGCCTGCGGCGATGAGCTTCGCCACAGGTCTCCCGATCGCGCCGCCCGAAACCGCAAAGCCCTCGCGGTGGGCAAAATAGGCAAGCAGGCTGAGATTGATCCACGCGCCCACCGCCGTTGCAAGCGCAAGCCCCACCTGCGCGAGCGGGCCCATCAGCAGCACTTTCAAACCGATATTGATGGCCGCCGCCAGCAGAGCCGCCTTGACCGGGGTGGCCGTGTTGCCGCGCGCATAGAAGGGCGCGGTGAAGCTCCGCAGCAGGACGAAGGGCAGCAATCCGACCGAATAGGCGGCAAGCGTTGCGCCCGCGGCGCTGGCATCGGAGACGGTGAAAGCGCCACGGGCGAACAGCGCCCGCATGATCAGATCGGGGATGGTCATGGCTGCCGCCGCGCACGGGACGGTGAGAAGAAGCGCGAGCTGAATACCGCGGGCTTGCGCCGAGGCGGCACCTTTGTGGTCGCCCGCCGCGAGCCGCCGCGTCATCTCCGGCAGCAAGACAGTGCCGACCGCAATGCCGACCACACCGATCGGAAGCTGGTTGATACGATCGGCGTAATAAAGTGCGGACAGCGCGCCGACCGGAAGAAACGTGGCAATCAGCGTGTCGGCGAAGAGCGCAAGCTGCACGCCGCCCGCGCCGATAATGGCCGGACCAAGCGCCTTGAGGAAGCGGCGGGTGGTCTCATCGAGCTTCGGGACACGCAATCGGATGCCGACCCCATGCGCCTCGGCGTCGCCGCCGACCAGAAACACGATGGCGAAGCCGGCAATGAGAACGCCCCAGGCCGCGGCATGGCCGGCATCTTCGAAAAACGGCGTCAGCAGTAGAGTCGCAACGATGGAAACATTAAGCAGGATCGGCGCGCCGGCCGCCGCGGCGAAGCGGTTATTGGCGTTGAGGATGCCGGCGAACAGAGTCTCGAGCGAAACGAGCGCGAGATACGGAAAGGTGATGCGGGTCAGAGCGACGGCAAGATCGAACCGCTCAGGATCGCCGACGAGACCGGGAGCCAGAACGCTCACCACCTCAGGGGTAAACAGAAGCGCAATTGCGAGCAGCGCGAGATTGATGGTGATGAGCGCCGCGGCGATCTGATCGGCGAACAGCTTGGCGGCGGGCAGTCCGGCCTGCTCCAGCGTGCGGGCATATGCCGGGACGAAGGCCGCGGCGAAGGCGCCCTCGGCGAAGATGGCACGAAAATGGTTCGGCAAGCGAAAGGCCACGAAAAACGCGTCAGCGATGGGGCCGGCGCCGAGAATCGCCGCCATCACCACGTCGCGGACAAAGCCGGTCAGGCGCGAGACCAGCGTAAACCCGCCGACCGTGGCAATGCGTTTGATCATGCCGCGAAGCTCCGCAAGGCACCGCCAAAGCGCCCCGCGACGTGCACCTTCGTTCGGGAACAGGGCTGTTTGCGCAGAGTGAAGCTCCCCGTGGCGGCTCGGGCTATGCTCCTAGCCCACAGACCGCAAGGTGTCCATGCGGCGGCGAGGCCTCATACCGGTCAATAGTCGACGCTGGCGAGATAGAGGCCGTAAGGGGGCGCTACCGGACCGCAAGCGCCGCGCTCCCGCGCATTGAGCGCGTCCTGCAAGTCGCGCGGCGACCATTTGCCTTCGCCGACGAGCTTCAGCGAGCCGACCATGGAGCGCACTTGGTTGTGCAGGAAGGAGCGCGCGCGCGCCTCGATCCTGATCTCCTCGCCCTCGCGGGCGACAGTGAGACGGTCGAGCGTCTTTTCCGGCGAGGCGGCCTGGCACTCAGACGAGCGGAAGGTGGTGAAGTCGTGATGGCCGACCAGGCTTTGTGCCGCCTCATGCATGGCGGCGGCATCGAGTCGATGCACGACCTGCCAGGCGCGGCCGCGATCGATTGCAAGCGGGGCGCGCCGGTTGACGATGCGATAGAGATAGTGGCGCGCGAGTGCCGAGAAGCGTGCGTCGAAATCGTCTGCCGCAAGCTCGCAGGTAAGCACGCTGACCGGGTCGGGCCTCAATTGAGCGTTGAGGGCATCACGCACTTTGTCGGGCGGCCAATCTTTGCCGAGATCGAAATGCGCGACTTGGCGGAGCGCATGCACGCCGGCATCGGTTCGACCCGCACCGCGCGGGACCGTGTCCTCGCCGGAGAAGTCCTTGATCGCTTGCGCGAGCCGCCCTTGCACCGAAGGACCGTTCTCTTGGAGCTGCCAGCCCACGAAAGGCGTGCCGTCATATTCGAGCTTGAGCTTGTAGCGGGGCATATCTAGGCGAGCACGGTTCCGGCCGGGAGTTTCAACCCACGCAGGAAGTCGGCAGCCTCCATCGCTTTCTTGCCGGCGCGCTGGACCCGATCGAGCCGCACCGCGCCTTCGGCGCAGGCGACGGTCAGCTTGCCGTCCAACACCGCTCCGGGCACGCCAGAGCCCTCGGCCAGCGTGGCCCGCAAAACCTTGACGCGCTCGCGTTTGCCGCCGCGTTCGAGCTCGAACCAGGCACCGGGATAAGGGGAGAGACCGCGAATACGGTCATGCACATGGCGGGCTTCGAGCCGCCAATCGATGCGCCCCTCGGCCGGATCGAGTTTTGGCGCGTAGGTGGCGTCGGCGTCGTTCTGTGGATGGCAAGTGAGACTTCCCTGCTCAAGCTCGGCCAGCGCCTTCACCATCAGGCGAGCGCCGATCGGCGCGAGCGCATCGTGCAATTCGCCGGCCGTCATGCCGGGACCGATCTCGACGCGTTCAGTCAGGCAGACGGGACCCGCATCGAGTCCCTCGGTGACACGCATGATCGACACGCCGCTCTCGCGATCGCCCGCCATGACGGCGCGGTTAATGGGGGCGGCGCCGCGCCAGCGCGGCAGAAGCGAGGCATGGACATTGAAGACGCCGCGTGCAGCCGCATCGAGGATCGCCTGCGGCAAGATCAGGCCATAGGCCACGACCACGGCGGCGTCAGCTTTCAGCGCAATGAATCGTTCAGCTTCCGCCGCGCTCTTGAGAGTCTCGGGCGTGCACACAGGAATCTGCGCTTGCTCTGCCAGCAGATGCACCGGCGATTTCCGCACAGCCATGCCGCGCCCGGCCGCACGCGGCGGCTGCGTGTAAACGGCGATCACCTCATGACTCGTATCGAGAATTGCGCGGAGCGTCGGCACGGCGAAGTCTGGCGTTCCCATGAAGACGATGCGCATTGACGGATAACGGTCTCCGGTTCGCGATTAGGTCTTGTCGCGATAAAGGCCCCACACGGCATAGGCTGCGCTTGCGCTCGCCAAGAGAAAGAGCACCGATGGCCCGCCCTCTTGCACGTGCCAGCCAAACAGCCGTCCGGTGTCATAGACCACGTACACGGCGAAGGTGAAGGCCAGGCCATAGAGATAGCGACGGCCCCGCAACGCCGTCAGAAAGGCGAGAGCCGTAACGGCGATTTCGAGCGCGATCGATGCGGCCAGGAGCATGGCGTCTAAAGTGCCTCGGCGCGCTTTTGCTTGGTGAACTTCCGCACCACCATATCGCGCTTCAGCCGCGACAGATAATCGATGAACAGAATGCCGTTCAGATGGTCGATCTCATGCTGCACCAGCGTCGACCAGATGCCTTCAAGCTCAGCCTCCTGAGGCTCGCCTTCGCGGTCGATATAGGCCACGCGGGTCTTGGCCGGCCGCTCGATCTCGGCGGTGACGTCCGGAATCGAGAGACAGCCTTCCTCATGCATCCGAAGCTCCTCCGAACGGTCGAGGATCTCAGGGTTGACCATGACGAGCGGCGTCTTAGCCTCATCGTCCTTGGACGGGTCCATGACGATCAGACGCCGGGAAATGCCGATCTGCGGACCCGCAAGTCCGATGCCCGGCGCGTCGTACATGGTGGCCAGCATGTCATCCATGAGCCGGTGGAGATCCGCATCCACGCGCTCGATGGCCTTTGCCGGCTTTCTCAAGAGCGGATCGGGAATGGTGAGGATGGGTCTAAGAGCCATTTGAGGGCTTGAAATAAGGTTACGACCGAGCCTGGTCAACATCCGCGATCGTCCGGGGCCGGACTGGAAGGCCCGCGAATCGGTTTATCTTGGCCGCATGGCCCTTGAGCCCATCAGGATCGGGAGCACCACCATCGAGCCGGCGCTTGCGCTGCTCGCGCTCGCGGGGCTTGCCGTCTTTGCGCTGATTGCGCTCGCCATTGCGCTGTTCGTGCATATGAGCCGGCGGCGGCGCGAGGCGGAAGCGCAAGCCACAGAGCTTGCCGAACTGAAAGGGCGCTTGCAAAGCTTCGCCGAGATCAGCGTGGCACGCCAAGGCGATATCGCGCGGGCCGTCAACGAGCGGCTCGACCGCATGACGCAGAGAGTCGGCACCGACCTCAACGAGACCTCGCGCAAGACGCATGAATCGATTTCCAAGCTCAACGAGCGGCTCGCCGTGATCGACACCGCGCAGAAAAATCTGACCGAGTTGTCGAGCAACATGGTGAGCTTGCAAGAGATCCTCGCCAACAAGCAGGCGCGCGGCGCGTTCGGCCAGCTGCGCATGGAAACCATCGTCAAGGACGGCTTGCCTAAAGGCTCTTACAGCTTCCAGGCGACGCTCTCCAACGGCAAGCGCCCCGATTGCCTGCTGCACATGCCGAACACCAAGGCCGCGGTGGTGATCGACGCCAAGTTCCCGCTGGAAGGTTTCGAGGCGTTCCGCACCGCGCGGCGCGACGGCGAGAAGAAGGACGCCGCGCGGCGCGTGCGCATCGACGTGACGCGCCATGTCGACGCCATGTCCGAGCGCTATTTCATCGCCGGCGAGACGCAAGACACCGCAATCCTGTTCGTGCCGTCTGAGGCGATCTATGCCGATCTCTGCGAGCATTTCTCCGATCTCGTGCAGAAGGCGCACCGCGCCCGCATCGTGCTGTGCGCCCCCAACATGCTCATGCTGGCGGTTCAGACCATGCAGGCGATCCTGAAAGACGTGCAGATGCGCGAGCAAGCCCATCTCATCAAGGGCGAGGTGACGCGGCTGATGGACGATATGGGCCGGTTCCGCGAGCGCGTGCTCGACCTGCAACGCCATTTCGGCCAAGCCAATAGCGACATCGACAAGATCCTCACTTCGTCCGAGAAGATCGCCAAGCGCGGCCACAGGATCGAAAACTTGGAGTTCGATCAGCCCAAAACCGAACAGGTGTCGGTCGAGCAAGCTACCCCCTCGCCCGCGAAGGAACAAAGGACCGAGCGAAAGCAGAACGGCGGGGCTCGCCAGCCAAGCCTACTCGCCGGGGAATAGACGCGATGGAACAGCAGATCCTGGTCGGCGGCACGATGCTGGATCAGATTTTGGTGGGGGGCGCCGCCAGCCTGGCCAACCTGATCATTCACGCCGTCCTGCTCGCCGGGATCGCAGCGACCGTGCGGCGCATCTCTTTAAGCGATCAGGCCGTGCCCGCGGTGCTGCAATACACTCTCGTCATCGTTGCCACCGGAACCTTGCTGGTAGCGGGACATTTCCTCGAAGTCCTGGTGTGGGCTGGAACCTATGACCTTGTCGGCGCGGCGCCTCCGGGCACCGACCTCGTCTATTTCGCCTTCGGCAATTACACGACCCTCGGCTACGGCGACATTCTTCCGACCGCGCAATGGCGGCTGCTCGGCCCCATCACGGCCCTTAACGGCATCGTGCTGATCGGCTGGTCGACGGCGCTGATCTTCGAAATCTTGCACCGCTCCAGACCCGCGCCCGCCAAGGCTTGACCCAACGTCTTGCCGGCTAGAGCGCTTCGCTCGCGCCGGACGGGGATTTTCCGCGCACCTGGCGCCAGGTGACGAACAGCCCGTATTTCGGCGCAAACAAGAAGACCAGGAGAAACGCCGTTGCCTGGACGAGCACGATGCAGGCACCGGTCGCGCCGTCGATGTGAAAGCTTAAGATCGTGCCGAGCGCAGCCGAACTCATTGCCACAGCGACGGCGATGGGAAGCATCCGTTCGAACCGGTCGGTGAGGAGAAGAGCGGTGGCGCCGGGCGCCACCAGCATCGCCACCAGCAGAATGATGCCAACCGCTTTCAGCGCGCTCACAATGGTGAGCGCGAGCAGAATGAGCAGCCCGTAATGCAGCGTCCGCACCGGCAAGCCGATCGCGCGCGCCTGGTTCGGATCGAAGCAATAGAGCAGAAGATCGCGCCGCTTGAGCAGCACGATCAGCAGCGTCCCGCCGGCGATCAACGCGGTCTCGGCCAGACCGCCGAGCGTTACGCCGAGCACGTTGCCGAACAGGATGTGATTCAGATGCTGGTCGGTCTCGACCTTGACGAACAGAACGAGACCGAACGCAAACATGCCGGAGAACACGATGCCCATCACCGTGTCCTCCTTCACGCGGCTATTCTCCTTGAGGTAGCCGGTGAGAAGCGCGCAAGACAGACCGGCGGCGAAGGCGCCTATGGCAAGCGGCAGGCCGAGCACATAAGCGAGCACGATACCGGGCAGCACCGCATGCGAGATGGCATCGCCCATCAGCGACCAGCCCTTGAGCACAAGATAGCAGGAGAGCACGGCGCAAACGGCGGCGACCAGCAGCGACACGATAAGCGCGCGCTGCATGAAGGAATAGCTGAGCGGATCAACGATCCAATCGACCACTGTCATCATGCGCGAGCCTCGGACGGTGCGCGGCGCCGGCGGCGCGCGGCAAGAATGCCGTGCTTCGGCGCGAAATAGAAGGCGGCGAGGAAGATCAATGCCTGAAGCGTGACGATGACGCCGCCGGTCGCGCCATCGAGAAAGAAGCTGAGATAGGCGCCGACGAAACTGGTCACAGCCCCGAGCGTAACCGCAATGGCAATCAGCCGGCCGAACCGGTCGGTGAGGAGATAGGCCGTCGCCCCCGGCGTCACCACCATGGCGATCACCAGGCAGGCGCCCACCGTCTGTAAGGCCGCCACCGTGCAGGCGCTGAGCAGGGTGAAGAAAACAATCCTGAGCAGGCGGGTGTTGAGACCGATGCTGCGGGCCTGGCTCTCGTCGAAGAAGGTCACCATCAGGTCCTTCCAGATAAAGACCATGACAGCGAGAGAGATCCCGGCGATCAGCACCACCTGAAACGCATCCTCATCGGAAATGGCAAGAATGTTCCCAAGCACGATGGTCTGGATGCTGACCGAGGTCGGCCAGATCGAGGCCATCAGCAGACCGAGCGCGAACAAGGTGGTGAACACGAGACCGATCACCGCGTCTTCGCGCAGTCGCGTATGCTGCTTGACGAAGGTCATCGACAGCGCGGCAAGGATGCCGGCGAAGAACGCGCCGGCCGCGAACGGCGCCCCGATGATATAGGCCGCCGCCACACCCGGAACGATGGAGTGGCCGAGCGCGTCGCCCATCAGCGACCAGCCTTTCAGCATCAGATAGCAGGAGAGAAAGGCGCAGACCGCACCGACCAGCGCGCTGACCCACATCGCCTTCAGCATGTAATCGTAGCCGAAGGGGACGAGCAGCTCGGAAACAAACGCGCTCATTTCCGCTCTGTCTCGGTCTCTTTGCGCCGGCGCGGTTTGTCGCCGTAGAACACGAGCGGCCGCTCGTCGTCGGTGAGGACGGTCAGGCGCCGCGCGTCGTCGTCCTCGTGCAGCGCGCGGCCGCCAAGCTCGAAATTGCGCAACGCGCCGCCGAAAGCGAGCTCGAGATTTTTCTGGGTGAAGACATCGGCCGTTGGGCCCGCCGCGAGGACCTTGCGGTTGATCAGCACGACCTCGTCGCAATAGTCCGGAACGCTGCCGAGATTGTGGGTCGAGACCAGCATGAGATGGCCAGAGGCTCGCAACTCGCGCAGGAGATCGATGATGGCCGTTTCGGTGTTGACGTCGATGCCGGTAAAGGGCTCATCGAGCAGGATGATGCTGCCGCCTTGCGCCAGCGCCCGGGCCAGGAACACGCGCTTTCGCTGCCCGCCGCTCAACTCGCCGATCTGGCGGTCGCGGTAATCGCTCAAGCCCACCCGCTCAAGCGCTTCGGCAACCTTTAGGCGATCGGTTCGCGACGGCCGGCGCAAAAAATTCATGTGCCCGTAGCGGCCCATCATCACCACGGTCTCGACCAGAACCGGGAAGTTCCAGTCGACCTCTTCGCTTTGCGGCACGTAGGACACCATGTTGCGCTTGAGTGCCTCGTCGACGGGGAGCCCGCAGAGCTTGACCTCTCCGGAAGAGGGCCTGACGAAGCCCATGATCGCCTTGAAGATGGTCGACTTGCCGCTGCCATTGACGCCGACCAGCGCGCAGATCGTGCCGGGGCCGAGCGCAAAAGAGGCATCGCGCATGGCGGTGACGCCATTGGGATAGGTCACGGTCAGATCGCTGACCTCGATGCTGGGACAGCTGGTCTCGCCCGCGGGCGCGATCGTGCGATTGAGATTAAGAGCGTCCACCTTCGAAACCCTTGGCGACGGTCTCGACCGTGACCTGCAAGAGATCGAGATAGGTCGGTACCGGACCGTCCGCGGTGCTCAGCGAGTCGACATAGAGCACCCCGCCGTAACGGGCGCCGGTCTCCTTGGCGACCTGCTTGGCGGCCCGGTCAGAGATCGTGCTCTCGCTGAACACGACGGGGATTGCTTTTTCGCGCACGAGGTCGATCACCTTGCGAACCTGTTGCGGCGTGCCCTGTTGGTCGGCATTGATCGGCCAAAGATAGGCTTCGCGCATTTTATAGTCGCGGGTGAGGTAGCTGAAAGCGCCTTCGCTTGAAACGAGCCAGCGCTGCTCCTCCGGAATGGCCGAGAGCCGCGCCCGCAAAGGTTCGTCGAGCGCCTTGATCTTGGCGGCATAGGCCGCGGCGTTGCGGTTATAGGTCTCGGCATTTTCCGGATCGTATTTGACGAGGGCTTTGCGAATATTCTCGACATAGATGAGCGCGTTGGACGGCGACATCCACGCATGCGGGTTCGGCTTGCCGGTATAAGGCCCCTCGTGGATGCCCATCGGCTCGATCCCGTCGGTCAGCACCACGCTCGGCACATCCTCGACATTCTGGAAAAATTTCTCGAACCAGCGCTCGAGATGGAAACCGTTCCACAGCACGAGATCGGCGTCCTGCGCTTTGACGATGTCGCCCGGGGTTGGCTGGTAATTGTGGATCTCCGCGCCAGGCTTGGTGATCGACAAGACAGTGGCTTTGTCGCCGGCGACGTTCTGGGCGATGTCCTGAATCACGGTGAAGGTGGTCACGACCTTGAAGGGCTCTTTTTGCGGGGCGCCCTTCGCCGCTGGACCTGCCAGAACAACGGCGGCGGCGACGATCGCAAGGCCGAGCCGCCCAATCAATTTTGCACTCAAGAGGCCCTCCTAACGGCCAGAATCCCCCCTGTCACAATCCTTTATAGATGCAATTGCAACCTATTCTCAAGATAAAAGTCGGGCCGGTGCCGGCAATTTTCAAGGGATGCTGAAAAAGCACCGGGGATTCGTTGCGTCGAACGGGCCATGACGCGCGGGCACGAGGCTGATATCAAGCCCAAGCGATGGCGGCGGCAGAGGGAGCCCCGGTCATGTTCAAGCAGATCGTGCCTATGGGAATCGCAGCTTTCCCGGGCGCGAGCTTTGGGCGGGGGTATTCGCTTGGCTGAAGCACAGCGCAGTTGGACCGAGATTTTGTTCTCCCGGAAGATGCTGACCTGCATCTTCCTGGGCTTCAGCTCGGGCATGCCCCTGTTTGTCCTGGTTTCCCTGGTGCCGGCCTGGTTACGCGACAACGGGGTCGATCTCGCCACCATCGGCCTGTTCGCACTGGTCGGGCTGCCCTACACCTGGAAGTTCCTGTGGTCGCCCCTGATGGACCGGTTCAAGCCGCCGTTCCTCGGCCGCAGGCGCGGCTGGGCGGTCCTGACGCAGCTGGCGCTGCTTATTTCCATCGGCTTGTTAGGCCAGTTCGATCCGTCCACCTCTCTCAAAATGATTGTCTGGATCGTATTCGCGGTCGCTCTGTTCAGCGCAAGCCAAGACATCGTCATCGACGCTTACCGGCGCGAACTGCTGGCCGACGATGAACTTGGAACCGGCACGTCTTTCTGGGTCAACGCTTACCGGCTTTCCGGCCTGGTGCCGGGCTCTCTGTCTTTGATCCTGGCGGACCATTTGTCCTGGACGCTGGTGTTTTGGATCACCGGCCTGTTCATGCTGATCGGTATCGTGACCACGTTGCTCATCAAGGAAGTGAGCGACGACGAAATAGCGCCGCATACTTTGCGCGAGGCGGTGATCGATCCGTTCGTTGAGTTTTTCAGCCGCGACGGCGTTAAGGCCGGGTTGGCCATCCTGGCCTTTCTGTTCCTCTATAAGCTCGGGGACAACATGGCCACGGCGCTGGCGACGCCGTTCTATCTCGACATGGGCTACAGCAAAACCGAGATCGGCACCGTGGCCAAGTTCGCCGGCCTGTGGGCCGTCATTACCGGCGCTGCGGTCGGCGGAATCGTCATGCTCAAAGTGAGCATCAACCGGGCTTTATGGCTGTTCGGGTTCGTGCAGCTCGGCACGATCATTCCTTATATCTGGCTGAGCCAGGCCGGGCATACCCTGGCCGGACTGTTCGTCGTGGTGAGCGGCGAGTACCTTGCCGTCGGTCTCGGCACGGTCGCGCTCATCGCCTTCATGGCGAGGGAAACCAGCAGGGCCTTCACCGCCACCCAGTTTGCGCTGTTCAGCAGTTTGATCGCGGTGCCGCGCACGCTCGCCAATGCCTCGACCGGTTTCATCGTTGAAGCCGTAGGCTGGACGCAGTTCTTCATCATCTGCACCATTGCCGCGATCCCCGGCATGCTGATGTTGTTGAAGGTGGCGCCTTGGTCGGAAAAGACCGCCGATCAAGGCATCGATGAGCGCGAAACTTCCAAGGAGACGTCGACATGAGCATCGACCGCCTGCTGGCCTTCATCGTGGTGGGACTTTCGGCTCTGCTGGTCGGGGGGATCGGCGGCCTGCTGCTCGGCGCCGCCAGCGAGCAGCATGCGCTCGTGACGTTCCTGGCGAACGCCAATCTTTCGGACGATTGTAAGAGCCAGATCGACCGGGCCATCCACGGCGTCAATCAAAACGAAGGCGCGTCCGCGCCCTCGCAATAGACCGGCTCACATCGGCTTGCGCGATTTGACGGCTGCGGCAAGCGTGCCTTCGTCGAGATAGTCGAGCTCGCCGCCGATCGGAACGCCGTAAGCCAAGCGCGACACCGCCACGTCGCAGTCGGCCAACTGGTCCATCAGGTAATGCGCCGTCGACTGTCCCTCGACCGTGGCGTTGAGCGCGAGCAGTACTTCCTTCACGCCCGGATCGCCTGCCCGCTCGATCAGCTTGGCGATGGCAAGATCGTCGGGACCGACCCCGTCGAGCGGAGAGAGCGTGCCGCCAAGCACGTGATAGAGCCCGCTGAGCACGGCCGCGCCCTCGAGCGCCCAGAGATCGCCGACCTCCTCGACCACGCAGATGAGCGCACGATCGCGCGCAGGGTCGCGGCAGAGCGCGCACGGGCTCTCAGTGTCGATATTGCCGCAAATCTCGCAAGCGATGATGGTATCGCGCGCTTCGGCGAGCGAAGCGGCGAGCGGCTCGAGCAGCTGCTCCTTCTTCTTGACCAGATGCAGCGCCGCGCGGCGGGCCGAACGCGGCCCAAGTCCGGGCAGTCTCGCAAGCAACTGGATCAGCCGCTCGATCTCAGGCCCTGCCGCGACGCGCGCCATGTATCAAAACAGCTTTAGGCCGGGTGGCAGAGGAAGGCCGCCGGTCAGACTCTTCATCTTCTCTTTCATCGTCTCCTCGACCTTGGCCTTGGCGTCGTTATGGGCGGCGACGATGAGGTCCTCGAGAATCTCGGCCTCCTCGGATTTCAGCAGCGAAGGATCGATCTTGACGCTCGCCATGTCGCCCTTGCCGTTCAGCGTCACCCGCACCATGCCGCCGCCCGAACTGCCCTCGATCTCAGCGCGCTCAAGCTCGGCCTGCATGTCCGCCATGCGCCCCTGCAAGGCTTGGGCCTGTTTCATCATCTCGGTGAAATTCTTCATCAGTTGGTTCCGTCCTCCTCGAGATCTTCAGAGGCCTCCGACTCTTCCGGCGGCGGCGCGGGCTCAGGCACGGGCCGCACGGCGGTAATCCGCGCATCCGGGAAATGCTTCATCACCTGCTTGACGGAAGGATGCTCGCGCACCTTCTCGATCTCGCGCGCCTCTTGCTCGCGGCGCTGGGCTCCGAGCGGGGGCGCGCCTTCCTCGTCGCTGACCGCCACCATCCACACGCGCCCGGTCCATGCCTTCAACTTGCGCATCAAGTCTTGCCCAAGTTCGCGGCGGGCGTGGGGCAGCGGATTGATCTCGATCGTGCCCGGCTTGAAGCGCACGAGCCGCACCTGCTCGGTCAGCGCGTGTTTGAGCTTGAGATCGCGCTTGGCTTCGGCCAGCGCCACGACATCCTCAAAACTTGAAAGTTCAAGCTTGACCGGCTCCTGTACCGGTTCCGCATCCGCCGTAAGCAAATCTGGATCGTCTTCTTCGGGAGAGGCGTCGGGCGCCTCGGCGCGCGCGGGCGCCGCATCGCGCGATGCTTTCTCCGTCTTGGTGGACCCGCTTTGGGTCGCCCCCACCTCCTCCGACAGGCGGCGGACCAATTCTCCAGGCGGGGGCAGATTGGCGGCGTAGGCAAGCCTGACCAGAACCATGTCGGCGGCCGCCAACGGGCGCGGGCTCGTCATCACCTCATCATGCCCTTTCAGCAGCATCTGCCAGGCGCGCGCCAGCGCCGGCATGGACAGGCGCGAGGCAAGATCGGCAGCGCGCGCGCGTTCGGCTTCGCTCGCGGCAGGATCGGCGCTTTCGCCGCCCGCAGCCTTGATCAGCGTCACGGCGTGAACGGCATCGGCCAGATCGGCCACGATCTGGCCGGGCTCTGCGCCGTCGCGGTTCAACGCGGCAAGCTCGTTGAGCGCCCCACCGGCATCGCCCTTGAGCGCCATTTCCATCAGATCGAAGATGCGCGTGCGGTCGGCGAGACCTAAAAGGCCGCGCACCGCGCCGGCCTCGACCTTGCTCCCGCCAAAGGCAATGGCGCGATCGAGGATGGAGAGCGCATCGCGCACCGATCCCTCGGCCGCGCGGGCGATCAACGCCAACGCCGCGCGTTCGGCGTCCGCGCCTTCGGCGGTCGCGACTTTGTCGAGATGATCGATCAGGGTCTCGATCTCGATGCGCTTGAGGTCGAAGCGCTGACAGCGCGACAGCACCGTGACCGGGACTTTCCGCACTTCTGTGGTGGCAAAAATAAATTTCACATGCTCGGGCGGCTCTTCCAGCGTCTTGAGCAGTCCGGCGAAGGCCGGCTTCGACAGCATGTGCACTTCGTCGAGGATATAGACCTTGTAGCGGGCGAGGTTTGGTTTGTAGTGGGCGCTGTCGATCAGCTCGCGAATATCGTCGATGCCGGTATGGGAGGCGGCGTCCATCTCGACCACGTCGAGATGCCGGCTCTCGAGGATCGCACGGCAATGCGCGCCTTCCGCTTCCATGTCGAGGGTTGGGCCATCAACGCCGGGCGCCTCGTAATTCAGCGCGCGGGCGATGAGGCGCGCGGTGGTGGTCTTGCCCACGCCGCGCACGCCGGTCAGCATATAGGCTTGGGCGATGCGACCCGAGGCGAACGCGTTCTTGAGCGTTCGCACCATGGCCTCCTGGCCGATCAGCTCGCCAAAGACCTTCGGCCGGTATTTCCGTGCCAACGCGGCGTGGCTCTCAGGATAGGCCGGAGCGGAAGCTTCGCTCTTGGACTTTGCGCCGCCTTTTGCGCCTTTGTCCTGATCCTTGCCGTCTGCCATGCCCGGGCTCGCACATCCACGCAAAAAAGAAGCTTCGAATAAGGCCGCGAGGTCGCGGTCCCCTAACGCAAGATCACTTACGGGCGAGGTGGGAGGCTGGACGAGCAACCCGCGAAACACTCGTTAGGGCTGCTTCCTTCCGGACCTGACCCGGTTGGCGAGGGCCGCGCCTGCCGCCAACCTCCCTCAGCACTATATCTGAAATCGCGGGCCCGAGCGCAACCGCTCTCGGACACCCTAGGAAGCTTTCAGTTCGGCACGGAACGGGCTTGCGGGATACGTCCCGAGCACTGTCACTTCGCTCGAAAAAAAGTGGAGCTCTTCCATGGCGAGCTTGACCATACGCTCGGCAGGATGGCCTTCGATGTCGGCATAGAACATGGTGGCGTTGAACGAGCCTTCGAGCTGGTAGGATTCGAGCTTGGTCATGTTGACGCCATTGGTGGCGAATCCGCCGAGCGCCTTGTACAGGGCGGCCGGCACATTGCGCACCCGGAATACGAAGCTGGTAATCACCGGTCCGTCGTTTCTTTTCACACGCTTAGGCTTGGTGGCGAGCACGACAAACCGCGTGGTGTTGTGATCGGCATCTTCGATACCGGCTTGCACGACCTTGAGCCCGTAAATCTCGGCGGCAAGCTTCGAGGCGATCACGCTGGCGCTGCGATCGCCCGATTCGCGCAAATGGCGGGCGGCGCCGGCGGTATCGGCCTCGGCCACCGGCTTCAATTTCAGCGCGCGAATCACGCGGCGGCATTGGCCGAGCGCCATGATGTGGCTGTGCACGGTGCGCAATTCCGGCAGCTTGACGCCGGGGAGCGTGAGCAGTTGGTGGCGCACCCGCTCGAAATGCTCGGCGATGATATGGAGCCCGGAACGGGGCAGCAGGTGGTGGATGTCGGCGACGCGGCCAGCCACGGAATTCTCGATGGGAATCATGGCGAGCTTGGCCTTACCGCTCTTAACCGCGGCGAGCGCGTCCTCGAAGGTGGCACAGCCAAGCGCCTCCATGCGCGGATAGGCGTCGCGCGCGGCGAGATGAGAATTGGCACCGGGCTCGCCCTGGAAGGCGATTCTGTTCAGCGGCGATTTGGTCATGGTCTAGGAGAAGCGGGGCTTTGCTCTACTTGCGGGATCGAAAGAATTCGCGCGCCCGCTCAAGGTCGGGCGGAGTATCGACACCGAGCGGTACAGTGTCAACGAGCCCGACATGGATCAGCATGCCCGCTTCCAGCGCGCGCAGCTGCTCCAACCTCTCCCTGACTTCCAGCTCTGACGGCGGCAAGGACACGAAGCGTTCGAGCGCGGCCCGCGAATAGGCGTAGATGCCGATATGGTGGTAGAGCGGGCCTTCGCCGTAAGGGGCCGTGGCCCGGGTAAAGTAAAGCGCGCGCAACACCGTTGGGTCGTCTTGCAGCGGCGTGCCAACGGCCTTGACCACGTTGGGGTCGGTGCGCTCCTCGTCGCGGACGATTTCGGCGGCAATGGTGCCGATATCGGCCCCGCCCTCGGCCCTTGCGCGAAGGCAAGCCGTGACCATCGAGGGTTCCAGCGTCGGCAAATCGCCTTGCAGATTGACGACGGTTTCGATCTTGGCCCCAGGGTCCCGCTTAGAAACTGCCTCGAAGATGCGGTCGGTACCGCTTGCGTGATCGGACCGTGTCATGACGGCCTCGCCGCCGGCATCCGAGATAGCCTCGCAAACCTGTTGCGCATCGGTTGCAACCACGACCGGCCCGCAATCGGCCTCGACCGCGCGGCGCCAGACGTGGACGATCATCGGCTCGCCGCCGATATCGGCCAGGGGCTTGTTCGGCAGCCTGGTCGCCTTCAGCCGCGTGGGGATGACGATGAGGCAAGAGGTCATGATCTCGCGTCAATTAGCACGGGAAATTCCCCAGACGACAGTCAGACTTGAGGCAAATGTCGCAGTTGCAACGCCCGTAGCGGCCCTATAGTCTCTCGCCCGCCTCAAGAGCTACCCTGAAAGTAGCCGCTCCGTTTCCCTGGGGGGACCATCAAATCATGAAATATTATCGCTTGAATCAAATCGCCATGGCAGTGCTCGGCGCGCTGCTGCTGTTCTTTGGCACGAGGGCCTTGATCGACATTATCCATCATGAGCCCCAGGAGCCCGTCATCGATATCGCGGGCCATGAGACCAAGGAAGGCGAGAAGAAGCCCGGCGGGTCCGATCTCGCGGCGCTCCTTGCTGGCGGCGATGCCGCGCATGGCGAGCAGGCCGCCAAGAAATGCGCGATCTGTCACACCTTCGATAAAGGCGGCGCCGTTCTGATTGGTCCCAATCTTTACGGCGTGCTCGGCCGCAAGGTCGCGAGCGTCGAGGGATACGAATATTCGGATGCCCTGAAGGCAAAAGACGGCACGTGGGACTACGCCATGGTCGATCATATGATCGAGAACCCCACCGCCTTCGCGCCCGGAACCAAGATGGTGTTCCCAGGCCTTCCCGATGCCAAAGAGCGCGCTGACGTGATTTTGTTCCTGCGCACGAAGAACGATAGTCCCCCGCCTCTGCCTGAAGCCACAGCCGCGCCGGCCGAAGAAGCGCCTGCTGCCGAGGCGCCGGCTGAAGCAGCACCGGCTGAAGGCCAGTCGGAAGTTATCGCGCTCATCGCGGCCGCCGATCCGGCGAAGGGCGAAGCCGACGTCGCCCTGTGCAAGGTCTGCCATACCTTCGACAAGGGCGGCGCCACGCTCGTCGGCCCAAACCTTTACGGCATTGTGGGCAAGGACATCGCCTCGCATGAGGGGTTCACCTACACGCCGGCGCTGACCGCGAAGGACGGCGACTGGACCTATGAGAATCTGGATGTGTGGTTGACGAACCCGCAAGCCTTTGCATCAGGCACAACCATGGCCTTCCCCGGCGTGCCGGACGCAAAGAAACGCGCAGACATCATCGCCTTCTTGCGGAGCAACAGCGACAGCCCGGCACCATTGCCGGCGGCGGGCAAAGAAGAAGCCCCGGCGGCTGAGCCTGCGGCGCCTGAGGAAGCGCCGGCAGCAGAGCCCGAGGCTCCGGCCGAACCCGAGGCCGCAGCTCCTGAGGAAGCGCCGGCAGCAGAGCCTGAGGCTCCCGCAGAACCCGAAGCCGCAGCGCCTGAGGAAGCACCGGCAGCAGAGCCTGAGGCTCCCGCCGAACCTGAGGCTGCTGCCGAGCCAGAGGCCGCGCCTCCAGCCGAAGCCGCGCCTGCGGCCGAAGAGGAACCCGCTCCGTCCGAGCCGTCCAAGGGCGAGCCGCCTTCTCCGTCGCAGCCGCAGCCGGTTTATCCCGATCAGGAGACCGATGAGGCGCCGGCAGCGGGGACACCGGCAGAGGACGCACCGGCGTCGGCTGGCGAGCCACCTTCGTCTTCTCAGCCGCAGCCGGTCTATCCCGACGGGGCGCCGGAATAGGCGCGAGCTACAGACTGGAGCTTTAGCCTCGATCCCGTCGCGGCCTGCCTTGCGGCTGCAAGCCCGCAGGTTTGCGCCCGGATGGCGGGGGAGATGACCGATAATTCATTTGGTCGGCAGACCTGCCATGCTAGGTTTTGCTGGCTTTTCGGCCCCTTTTGCAGGGGATAATTCCGGCAAGCCATTCCCTTTCAGGTGGAGCCCATGCCGCTCATGACTTTGCCACGCCTTGCCTTTGCAATTGTGCTGGCGGGGTGCCTGCCTCTCACCGCTTTCGCCGGCGATGCGCCGCCCCACCATCACGGGCTGTCGCTCATCGGCGAGCCGCGTTATCCGGCCGACTTCACCCATTTCGACTATGTCAACCCGGACGCGCCCAAAGGCGGCCTGGTGCGCCTTGCCGCGATCGGCGGCTTCGACAGTCTCAACGTTGTGCTGTTCAAGGGCGAGCCCGCGGCGGGACTGGGGCTCGCGTTCGAAACCTTGATGACCGACAGCTTGGACGAGCCCTCAACCTCGTATGGACTGATCGCCGAATGGGCGTCCTATCCGGAAGATTACTCCTCGGTCACCTTCAAGCTTCGCGACGAGGCGCGCTGGCATGATGGCAAGAAGATCACGCCCGAGGACGTGATCTACAGTCTCGAAGTCAACAAGGCCGCTAATCCCCGCATGGGTTTTTACTACAAGAATGTGTCGCGCGCCGAAGCCACGGGCGAAAACGAGGTCACCTTCTATTTCGACACCAAGAACAATCGCGAGCTGCCGATGATCATGGGACAGCTCACGATTCTGCCCAAACATTACTGGACCGGCACGGACGCGAACGGCAATGCGCGCGACCCGATAAAGACGACGCTCGAGCCGCCGCTCGGCTCAGGCCCGTACCGCATCAAGGAGGTCAAGCCGGGCCGCTCGATTAGCTACGAGCGCGTCGACGACTATTGGGCCAAGGATCTGCCGGTGAATGTCGGGAATTGGAACTTCGACGAGATCCGCTTCGAGTATTACCGGGACCAGACCGTTGCATTCGAGAGTTTCAAGGCGGGACATCTCGACTTCTGGCAGGAGACGAGCGCCAAGAACTGGGCGATAGGCTACGATTTCGCCGCGGTGAAAAACGGATTCATCCGGCGTCAGGAAGTTAAGGTCGAGCGAGTGAACCCGATGCAGTGCTTCGTGCTCAATCTGCGGCGTCCGCAATTCCAAGACCGCCGCGTACGCCAGGCATTCAATCTCGCTTTCGATTTCGAATGGGCCAACAAGAACCTGTTTTACGATCAGTATGCGCGGGTCGGCAGCTACTTTCAGGGAAGCGAGTTGGCGGCGCCGGCCGCACCGCCCGAGGGGCGTGAGCTTGAGATCCTCAACGAGGTCAAGGACGGCGTGCCGCCCGAGGTGTTCACGCAAGTTTACCAGAACCCGGTCAATGGCAACCCCAGCGACATGCGCAGCAATCTGCGCAAGGCAATGAACCTGCTGAAGGACGCCGGCTGGGAGGTCAAGCACGGCGTGCTGACCAACGTCAAGACCGGCAAGCCGATGCGGGTCGAATTCCTGCTCGTGTCGCCGCTATTCGAGCGCATCGTGCAGCCTTATTTGCGCAATCTCGAGAAGCTCGGCATCAAGGGCACGATTCGCACGGTGGATTCGGCGCAATATATGCGGCGAATGGACGGGTTCGATTACGACATCGTGGTCGGAAATTTCCCCCAGTCCCAATCGCCCGGCAACGAGCAGCGCGACTTTTGGGGCTCCGAAGCCGCCGGCCGCCACGGCAGCGCCAATCTTGTCGGCATGAAAAGCCCCGCAATCGACAAGCTGGTCGATCGCATCATCTTTGCCAAGGATCGGCCCGAGCTGGTCGCCGCCTCGCGGGCGCTCGACCGTGTGCTGCTGTGGAACGATTTCGTCGTGCCGCAATGGTATGCGCCAACAGAGCGGATCGCCTATTGGGACCGCTACGGCCAACCGAAAGTGCTGCCGAGCCTTACGCCCGGTTTCCCGCAGGTTTGGTGGTTCGACCAGACGCTCGCCGCACGGCTCCCGGGTTCGTCGAAGCTGTAATGGTGATGCTCCAAGCCTGGCGGTCGATTGCCGGCGGTGCTGCCCTTGCACTTGCAGTCCTGACAACACCCGCTCTCGCGGGCGAAGGCCAGCACGGTCTGTCGGCCTTCGGCGACCTCGCCTACCCGGCCGATTTCACCCATTTCGCCTATACCGATCCCGACGCGCCTAAGGGCGGCACGTTCTCGCTGAGAGGTTGGAGCGGCATAACCACCTTCAACAATCTCAATGGTTACATTCTCAAAGGCGACGCGGCGGAAGGACTCGATCTCCTGTTCGATTCGCTGATGGTCCGGGCAAACGACGAGCCTGATGCCGTTTATGGGCTCGTTGCCGAAAGCGCCGAGATCGCCCCTGACGGAAAGTCGGTGACGTTCCATTTGCGGCCGGAAGCACGATTCGCCGATGGAACGAAGCTGACCGCCGACGATGTCGTGTTCTCCTTCGACACGCTTAAGACCGAAGGCCACCCGCTCTACCGTCAGACTCTGCAGGACGTCGAAAAAGCCGAAGCGATCGATCCCACCACCGTGCGCTACAGTTTTACCGGCGATCTCGTGCGCGATCTGCCGTTGACCGTCGCGGCGCTTCCGATCTTTTCCAAGGCTTACTATACGAACCGGCCGTTCAACGAGACCACGCTCGAGCCGCCGCTGGGCTCCGGTCCCTATGTCGTCGACCGGCTGGCGCAAGGCCGCAACATCGTCTATCGCCGCAATCCGGACTATTGGGCGAAAGATTTGCCGGTCAATCGCGGGCGCTGGAATTTCGATCAGATCCGCTACGAATATTTCCGCGACCGCACCGCATCGATGGAGGCGCTCAAGGCCGGCGCCTACGACTTTCGCGAGGAGTACACCTCCAAGGTCTGGGCGACGGAGTATGACTTTCCCGCCGTCCGGGCCGGAAAGGTGAAAAAGGAAACGCTTCCGGACCAAACACCGTCGGGAACGCAAGGCTTCTTCCTCAACACGAGGCGCGAGAAATTCAAGGATCCGCGCGTGCGGCAAGCGCTCGATCTCGCCTTCGATTTCGAGTGGACCAACCGTAACGTCTTCTACGGGCTGTACGACCGGACCACGAGCTTCTTCGAGAATTCGCCGATGAAAGCGACGGGCGAACCGTCGGAAGCGGAGCGGGCGCTCTTGAATAGCCTCGGTGTTCCCGTTCCCGAAGAGGCGCTCGGACCTGCTTACCTTCCGCCCAAGAGCGACGGCACAGGCAATGACCGCAATCTGATGCTGCAAGCCAGCAAGCTTCTCGACGAGGCCGGCTACACCGTCAAGAACGGCGTCCGCGTCGACGCCAATGGTGAGCCGCTCACGCTCGAATTCCTGACCTTCGAGCCGGTGTTTGAGCGGGTGATCGCGCCCTACGTCAAGAATCTCAAGCAGCTCGGCATCGACGCCCGCATCCGCAACGTCGACCCTGCGCAATATCAGGAGCGCCTCAAGAGATTCGACTTCGATATCACCACGCAACGTTATGTCATGCGCAACACACCCGGCGTCGAGCTTAAGAGCTATTTCGGCTCCGATTCGGCCAAGATGGATGGCTCGCTCAATCTTGCCGGCATCTCCGACCCCGCTGCCGACGCGCTGATCGACCGGATTCTCTCCGCCAAAAGCCGCGAGGAGCTCGAGACCGCGGCGCGGGCGCTCGACCGCGTGCTCAGAGCCGGCCATTATTGGGTGCCGCACTGGTATAAGCCGTCGCACAATGTGGCCTATTGGGACAAGTTTTCGCGGCCTGAGACGAAACCGCGCTTCGACCGTGGCATCCTTGACACGTGGTGGTATGACGAGGCCAAAGCTGCCAAACTGGGACAGGCAGCAAGCCAGGCCCCGGCCGAGTCGTCCAGCCGGCGCCCGATTCTGATCCTCGCCGCCCTGATTGGGCTCATATTCGCGGTCTACTTCGTCTCGCGATTGAGAAGGCACGCCCGAACCGAATGATCGCTTATATCCTTCGCCGCCTCTTGCTGATCATCCCGACGATGTTCGGCATCATGCTGATGACCTTCGTCGTCGTGCAGTTCGCACCGGGCGGTCCGGTCGAAAGGCTGATCGCGCAGATCACCGGTACCGATACCGGCGCCACGGCCAGGTTCAGCGGCGGCGGGAGCGATATCGCGGGCCGGCAGGGGCAAGCGCCCGCGCCCGGGGGCGAGGCAGCGAGCCAATCCAAATATCGTGGCGCGCAAGGGTTAGACCCGGAGTTCATCAAGAGCCTTGAGAAACAGTTCGGCTTCGACAAGCCGGCCTATGAACGCTTCTTCTTGATGATCAAGAACTATCTGCTGTTCGATTTCGGCGAGAGCTACTTTCGTGACACCAGCGTGCTCGAGCTGCTTGCCGAGAAATTGCCGGTCTCGATTTCGCTCGGCCTGTGGATGACGTTGATCTCCTATCTGATTTCGATCCCGCTCGGCATCCGCAAGGCGGTGCGCGATGGGTCGCGTTTCGATGTCTGGACCAGCACCGCCATCATCGTCGGCTACGCCATCCCCGGTTTTCTTGTCGCCGTGTTCTTGATCGTGTTGTTTGCCGGCGGATCGTTTCTTCAAATTTTTCCGTTACGCGGACTGGTGTCCGACAATTGGAGCGACCTGCCTTGGTATGAGAAGATCACCGATTATTTTTGGCATCTGGTGCTGCCGATCATCGCCATGGCGCTGTCGGCCTTCGCCACCACGACCTTTCTGACCAAGAACTCGTTCCTGGACGAAATCAGAAAACAATATGTGATGACGGCGCGCGCCAAGGGCCTCACCGAGCGGCAGGTGCTCTACGGCCACGTGTTCCGCAACGCCATGTTGATCATCATCGCCGGCTTCCCCGGCGCTTTCATCGGCGCCTTCTTCGCCGGGTCCATCTTGATTGAGACGATCTTCTCCTTGGACGGGCTGGGATTGCTCGGCTTTGAATCGATCGTGAACCGCGACTATCCGGTGGTGTTCGCCACGCTTTACATTTTTTCGCTGCTCGGGCTCCTCGTCAATCTGCTCTCAGACCTCGCCTACACTTGGGTCGATCCGCGCATCGATTTCGAGACGCGCGAGGTGTGAGCCATGGATGCTCCAACCGATACAGCAGTTGTCGAGGAGGTCGCGGCGGAAGGCTTGCCGGCGCCGCGGGCCCGGTTCTCCGCGTTGAACCGGCGCCGCTGGCAGGTCTTCAAGAGCAATAGACGCGGCTTTTGGTCATTATGGATCTTTCTGATCCTGTTCGTGCTCAGCCTGTTCGCGGAGTTCATCGCCAACGACAAGCCGCTCCTGGTCTATTACAAGGGCGATTTGTATGCGCCGATCTTCAAGTTTTACCCGGAGACGCAATTCGGCGGGATCTTCGAGACCGAGGCCGATTATCGCGACCCCGCCGTCAAGACGATGATCGCGGACGGCGACGGCTGGGTGTTGTGGCCTCCGATCCGCTTCTCCTACAACACCCAGAACAAAAACCCGCCGATGGCCTTCCCGGTAAAACCGACCTGGCTTCTCACCGAAGACGATTGCAAGCTCGCGGCGGAGAGCGGCTTCCACCCATGCAACGCCGAACTAGAATGGAACTGGCTTGGAACCGACGATCAGGGCCGTGACGTGGTCGCTCGCGTCATCTATGGTTTCCGCATCTCGGTCTTGTTCGGCTTGGTGTTGACCCTGTTTTCTTCGGTGGTCGGTGTGGCCGCGGGCGCGGTGCAAGGCTTCTTCGGCGGCTGGACCGATCTCCTGTTCCAGCGCTTCATCGAGATCTGGACCAGCCTGCCGACGCTTTATCTGCTCATTATCGTCGCCGCCGTGATCGAGCCGAATTTCTGGATTCTGCTCGGCATCTTGCTCGCCTTCTCCTGGGTGGCGCTGGTCGGCGTCGTGCGCGCGGAGTTTCTGCGCGGGCGCAACTTCGAATACATCACGGCGGCGCGGGCTCTCGGCCTGTCGAACGTCCGGATCATGTTCAAGCATCTCCTGCCAAACGCCATGGTGGCGACGCTTACGTTCATGCCTTTCATTCTGAACGGCTCGATCACGACGCTGACCTCGCTCGACTTTCTCGGATTCGGATTGCCGCCCGGATCGCCTTCGCTCGGCGAGTTGCTGGCACAGGGCAAGAACAATCTTCAGGCCCCTTGGCTTGGGCTCACCGCCTTTTTCGTGATCGCGATCATGTTGAGCTTGCTCATCTTCATCGGCGAGGCGGTGCGAGACGCGCTCGACCCGCGCAGGACCTTGGTGTGAGGTAACATGCACGGATCGCATTCCCATGACGGAGCCCACGCCGGCGTCGACGTTAACAACGAGCGGCGTGTTGGGCTTGCTGCAACTCTCACCGGCGCTTTCATGTTCGCTGAGGTCGCCGGCGGCATCCTGGCCGGCTCGCTTGCACTGCTTGCCGATGCCGGCCACATGCTGACCGACTTCGCTTCTCTCGCGCTGGCTTGGTTTGGATTTCGGCTGGCGCGGCGTCCTGCTGATTGGAAGCGGACTTACGGCTTCGATCGCTTCCAGATTCTAGTCGCCTTCACCAACGGACTCGCGCTGTTCGCCATCGCCGGGTGGATCGTCTATGAGGGGATCGAGCGGCTGATGAACCCGCCTGAAGTCTCTGGCGGGATCATGGTGGTGGTCGCGACCTTTGGACTCCTGGTGAATATCGTCGCCTTCGTCGTGCTGCAAGGCGCCGACCGCGAAAATCTCAATATCCGTGGTGCGGCAATCCATGTGCTCGGCGATCTGCTCGGCTCGGTGGCGGCGCTCGCCGCCGGAGCGGTGATCCTCATGACCGGCTGGATGCCGATCGATCCGCTGCTTTCTTTGCTCGTTGCCGCCATTATCGTCCGGAGCGGCTGGTACGTGGTGGCGGATTCCGCGCATATTCTGCTCGAAGGCGCACCGCACGAGCTCGACACACGGGCCATCGGGCCCGACCTCGTCGCCAACGTTGATGGCGTGGAGGAAGTGCATCACGTGCATGTCTGGTCGATCACCCAACGCCGTCGCATAGCGACGCTGCATGCCTGTATCTGCGAGGGCGAGGATCCGGACCGCATGGTGAGACGCATCAAGGCCCGGCTCAAGGATGAGTTCGGCCTCGACCACGCCACGGTGGAAATTGAGCGGGGGACGTGCGCGGACGCCCCTTCTGCAGCGAACGAGGCTTGATATGTCCAAGTCCAATTCTCTGATCTCGGTCGAGGATTTGTCGGTCGATTTTCGTGCCGGTCAGACCGTGACCCATGCCGTGCGCAATGTCTCGTTCGACATCGGCAAGGCCGAGACCGTCGCGCTTGTCGGCGAATCGGGCTCGGGCAAGACCGTGACCGCGCTGTCAATCTTAAGGCTCCTTCCCTATCCCTCGGCGTCGCATCCATCGGGCCGTATCTTCTTCAACGGCGAGGATGTCCTCACTTTGCCGCCGGCGGCGCTGCGCGAGATCAGAGGCAACAAGATCTCGATGATCTTCCAGGAACCGATGACCTCTCTCAATCCGCTGCACACGATCGAGCAGCAGGTCGGCGAGGTCTTGAAGATTCACCGCGGCCTTTCCGACAAGGCCGCGCGCAAGCGCGTCCTCGATCTGCTCGACAAGGTCGGTATCGACGACCCCAAGGGGCGGCTCAACTCCTATCCGCATCAGCTTTCCGGCGGACAGCGGCAAAGGGTGATGATCGCCATGGCGCTGGCCAACGAGCCAGACCTGCTCATCGCCGACGAGCCGACCACGGCGCTCGACGTGACCATTCAGGCGCAGATCCTCGATCTTCTCCTTGAGCTCAAGGCCGAGTTCAATATGGCGATGCTGCTCATCACGCACGATCTCGGCATCGTGCGGAAGATGGCCGACCGCGTGTGCGTGATGCATGACGGGGAGATCGTCGAACGGGGCACGGCTCACGAGATCTTCACCGCGCCCAAAAATCCTTACACCAAACATCTTCTTGCCTCGGAGCCGAAAGGCTCTCCGCCGCCGGCCGACGCCAAGGCGAAGACCATTCTCGAGACCAAGGATCTGAAAGTGTGGTTTCCCATCAAGCGCGGCTTCCTCAGGCGCACTGTCGGCTACATCAAGGCGGTCGACGGCATCGATCTCGCGGTAAAACAAGGGCAAACGCTCGGCGTGGTCGGCGAGTCGGGGTCCGGCAAGACGACGCTCGGGCTTGCGGTCTTGAGGCTGGTGTCGAGCGACGGACCCATCGTCTATCTCGGCGACCGCATCGACGGTTACGATTCGAAGCGCATGCGTCCTTTAAGGCACGACATGCAGATCGTGTTCCAGGATCCTTACGGCTCGCTGTCGCCAAGGCTTTCGGTCGGACAGATCATCGACGAAGGCCTGGCAATTCAGGATCGCGGGCTGACCCGCGATGAGCGCGACGAGCGTGTGGCCCGCGCCTTGAAGGAAGTCGGGCTCGATCCGGCCTGCCGCGACCGCTATCCGCACGAATTTTCAGGCGGTCAACGCCAGAGGATTGCCATTGCCCGCGCGCTGGTGCTCGAGCCGAAATTCCTCATTCTCGACGAGCCGACCTCCGCACTCGACGTTTCCGTGCAGGCGCAGATCGTGGATCTTTTGCGCGACTTGCAGCGCCGCCACAAGCTTGCCTATCTGTTCATAAGCCACGATCTCAAAGTCGTGCGCGCGCTTGCAAACTCGATCATCGTGCTTCGGCACGGCAAGGTCGTGGAGCAGGGTCCGGCGCAGACCGTGTTTGCCAAACCAAAGACCGATTACACCAAGGCACTGCTTGCAGCCGCCTTCGAGCTCGAGACGACGCGCACGGACGCGGTTACGACTTAGACGGAAGTCCCGGCAGCCGCCGCACGCAGGTGACGTCGTAACCGGCGGCTTTGATCCGTGCTTGCGCCTGTGTGAGGGGCTCGGCCGCGACCGCCATATGGAAGGCGTTCGCATGCAGGAAATCCGCAGCGCCGGTCATGATCCCAACATGGCCCTCCCAGAACACGAGATCGCCCCGGGCGAGGTTCGCGCCCGGCTGCCATTCGATGGCCTGGCCGAGTTCTTGTGCTTGCATGTCGGCGTCGCGCGGCACGGAATGACCGGCCGCCTCGAGCGCAAGCTGCACCAGGCCGGAGCAATCAAGCCCGATTGAGGTGCGGCCGCCCCAAAGATAGGGCGTGCCGAGAAAGGTCTCGGCCACCGTCACGTAATCGGCTTCGTTCGTTCCGATAGGCGTGGCATGCGTGCCGGCCACATAGCCGCCGGTACCAAGCTCCAGGAACCTGGCCTCTTCGCGCACCACCGCGATCCGTGCGTTCAAGCTCAGCAACGCCAAGGGCGGCGTTCTGCCGTCGGGCTCGGGATAGACATAAGTCCGAAGCGCGCTGATCCGATGCGTCGGCTCGGCCAGGCGCGGTGTCAAACCCTCGTTCGGGATGTAGCCGACATAGCTGTCGCGCAAGAGCTGGACCCAAGCCCATCCTTCGCTTTCCTCATACACCGTCACCGTCTCGCCGAGCAGCACCTCGTTATCGAGCGGCGCATCGAACCGCGGTGACCGGCGCAAAGGCAAGGACGGTGCGGTGACTTGGCGGGGCTCGCCCTTGACGAAGCGGGGCGCCTCGACCCGCCCGCGCAAAGCCTCCGCGGCGAGATCGGCGCGATAGGCATGACGCCGCGGATCGGGCGGGACAGTTCCGGTCACGAGGCTCCGAGCTCTTGGCGAAAGAAATGAAACAGCGCGCGGGCCGCATGCGGCTCGCCGCCTTTCGGCCGGCCAGGCTGGTCGCTCCGCACCCAGCCGAAAATATCGAGATGGGCAAAGCGTTTAGCTTTACCGACGAAGCGCTTGAGGAACAGCGCGGCGACGATCGAGCCGGCGAACGGCCCTTCGGCAATATGGTTCACATCGGCGACCGCGCTCTTGAGCAGCTTGTCATAGGGCGCCCAGAACGGCATCCGCCACAGCGGATCGCCGACCTCGCAGCCCGCGGCGGCAAGGCGCTGGGCAAAATCGTCGTCGTCGGCATAGAGCGGCGGTAGATCGGGTCCGAGTGCGACCCGGGCAGCGCCGGTCAGTGTTGCGATGGTGACGAGATAATCCGGCGCCTCTTCGTCGGCCAAGGTGATGGCGTCGGCGAGGACGAGACGCCCCTCGGCGTCGGTGTTGCCGATCTCGACCGTCATGCCATTGCGGCTTGGCAGCACATCGCCCGGCCTGAAAGCGTTGCCGGCGACACTGTTATCGGCGGCTGGGATCAGCACCCGAAGCCGCAGCGGAAGGTTCGCGCGCATAACAAGCAGCGCGAATGCAAGTGCTGCCGCGGCGCCTCCCATATCTTTTTTCATCAGGCCCATCGCGGCCGACGGTTTGATATCGAGGCCACCGGTATCGAAACAGATTCCCTTGCCGACGATCGTGACCTTGGGCGCGTGCTCCGATCCCCAACGCAGATCGATCAGACGGGGGGCGCGGTCGCTCGCCCGTCCCACGGCGTGAATCATCGGGAAATTGTCGGACAGCAGGCCCGACCCTTCAGTGACCTTGACGGTCCCGCCGAAGGCCGTGGCAAGCTCGCGCGCCGCACTTTCAAGCTCGGCCGGACCGAGATCGTTCGCCGGAGTGTTGATCAGATCGCGCCCGAAATAGAGCGCCTCGGCAAGCGCTAGAACTTGGTCCCGATCAGCACCCTCCGGCAACACCAGCCGTCTCTTCTTGGCAGCGTTCGCCGTCTTGTAGCGGGTGAAGGAATAGCTTCCCGCCAAGAACCCGAGCGCGGCAAGCTCAGCATCTGGGAGCGGCGAAGCAAAATGAAAATCTCCCTCAGGCAGCGCCTTGACGAGCGCGCCGGTGAGAAGCGGAACTTCCGACCCCCAACCCGGACCGCCGGTGCCGAACAGAACCCCGCCAAGGCCGCCCTGCCCGTCAGGCAAGAGCAGCACCGCGCCTTGCGAGGGCTTCCAACCTTGGGCCGCGACCCAGGCCTGCCCGGCCTCGCTCAGCGAATCGAGAGCGGAGTCGTCATCAGAGGCGGCGAAATAAATCGGCACGGATTCGGCGCCGGGCGGAAGAAGCAGCTCTTCCAACCCGCGCCGCGTTGTTTCAAGCGTCATGGCTTTGCTGGACATGGCTCGCCGTTTTCAAACCCGGACTTGATGGGGCGGCGCATTAATGGCAGGGGAGCCTCGACATGACAATGGCAGAAGGTTCGAGAATGGCGGCGAACGGTTATACGCTTGTGATCGGCGACAAGAACCTCTCCTCCTGGAGCTTGCGCCCTTGGCTTGCACTCAAGCACTCCGGCATCCCTTTCGACGAAGACGGCATCAGGCTGAGACAGCCGGACTCGAAGGCCGGGATCTTGCGCCACTCGCCGTCAGGCAAAGTGCCGGCCCTCAAAACCAGGACGGGCGTCGTGTGGGACAGCCTCGCCATTCTGGAATTTCTGGCCGAACGCCACCCCGACTGCGCGCTTTGGCCGCAAGATGTTGAGGCACGCGCACGCGCGCGCAGCATCTCGGCCGAGATGCATGCCGGTTTTGCCGCGCTCCGCAACGACATGCCAATGGACCTGCTCGGCCGGCTCCCCGCCCCGCCGATGACTGCCGCGCTCCAATCCGACATCGAGCGTATCGTCGCGATTTGGCAAGACGCGCGCGTCACGTTCGGCAAAGGCGGACCCTTCTTGTTCGGCCAGTTCTCAAATGCCGATGCGATGTACGGGCCCGTGGCGACGCGCTTCCGCACTTATGGCGTCGATCTCGCCCGCTATGGCGATGACGGTACGGCCGCGGACTATATGACCGCGCTGCTGGCGTTGCCGGCAATGGCCGAGTGGACCGAGGGCGCCGAAGCGGAAATCAAAAGCCGGTAAGCGTGTCAGCCGCCGAGCGCGGCCCAGAACGGTGTACCCAGATAGGCCAGCATACCGGCTGCCCCCAATGCGATGCCGTAAGGAACGCCCTCCTTTTGGCTATGCAGCCGCTCGAGCCAATCTATTGAGGCGAACGTTGCTGGCAGCGGCTGGCGCCGCCAGAACATGATCAGGAGCGTCAGCGCCCCGCCGATCAAGGCGGTATAGATCGCGTAAGGCAAGATCGCTTCCGGGCCGAGCCACAGACTTGTCGCCGCAAACAACTTGGCGTCGCCGCCGCCGATCCAGTTGAACTCAAACAGGACAAGGGCAAGCGCGAGCAGGGCGATGGCAAGCGCGGCATGGAGGCCGATATCGGCCAGGCCAAGGCCGGCGAGATACGCCACCGGGAAAAACAGGACGACGAGACCCAAAGCGAGCCGGTTCGGCACCATCATGGTGAAGAAATCGTTGATGGCCGCCACGGCCATGGCAGCGGGAAACACCGTCAGAACGAGAATATCCTTGATCATCTAGCCGGTTCTCATGGTGCGGCCTCATGCGGCTGAGGCATGGCTTCGGTGTTCGCGCCGACCGGTCGCGCGAAAAGATCGTAGAGGCCGGCGTCCTCGACCAGCACATTCAACCGGTCGCCCGCCTTTAGCCCCGTCTCGCCGTCGAGAAACACAGTCCCGTCGATCTCCGGCGCATCCCAATGCGAGCGGGCAATCGCCCCGTTATCGTCTACGCCATCGACCATGACCTCGATCGTCCTACCGATACGGCTCGCGAGGATTTCTGCACTAATCTCCTGCTGCTGCGTCATGAGGCGCTCGTACCGCTCGGCCTTGATGTCCTCAGGGACCTGGGCCGGAAGCGCATTGGCAGCAGCCCCGTCAACATCCTCATATTTGAAGCAGCCCACGCGCGCGAGCCTCGCCTCCGCGAGCCAGTCGAGCAGCAAGGCAAAATCGTCTTCCGTCTCGCCGGGAAAGCCGACGATGAAGGTCGAGCGGATCGCAAGCTCGGGACAGATCTCGCGCCACCGCGCGATGCGCTCCAAGGTCTTCTCTCCGTGCGCGGGGCGCCGCATCGCCTTCAACACTGTCGGGCTCGCGTGCTGGAAGGGAATGTCGAGATAAGGCAGCACCTTGCCGTCCGCCATCAGCGGCAGAACGTCATCCACATGCGGATAAGGATAGACATAGTGCAGGCGCACCCACACGCCGAGCGAGCCGAGCGCCTGAGCGAGACTCAAAAAGCGCGTCTCGTAGTCCTCACCGCGCCAGGTGCTTGTCGCATAAGCGAGATCGAGACCGTAGGCGCTGGTGTCTTGCGAAATGACCAGAAGCTCCTGCACGCCGGCGGCGACCAGACGTTCGGCCTCGCGCATGACGTCGCCGAGCGGGCGGCTGTTGAGCGGTCCACGCAGGCTCGGGATGATGCAGAAGCTGCACCGGTTGTTGCACCCTTCCGAAATCTTCACATAGGCATAGTGGCGCGGCGTGAGCTTGATCCCTTGCGGCGGCACGAGATCGACAAAAGGATCGTGCGGCCGCGGCACAACTTTGTGAATTTCAGCGACCACGGCTTCGTATTGCTGAGGACCGGTCACGGCGAGCACTTGTGGATAGGCCGCTCGAATGCGCTCCGATTCCACGCCCATACAGCCGGTGACAATGACGCGGCCGTTCTCACTCACCGCTTCGCCGATCGCCGCAAGCGATTCTTCCTTGGCGCTGTTGAGGAACCCGCAGGTATTGACCACCACGGCGTCGGCGCCCTCATAGCTTGGCGAAAGCTCGTAGCCTTCGGCGCGAAGCCGCGTGATGATCCGCTCCGAATCGACCAGCGCCTTGGGGCAGCCGAGGCTCACGAAGCCTATCCTAGGCGCGTGCGTCTTGGCTGCGGCGGTTCTGCGCTTCGTCTTGGGAGAGTGCGGGCTCATCGGCGCGCTTATAGGCGAGCGGCGCGGTCCCGTCGACCGGTAGAAATTTTCAGTCGAGGTACAGGCTAGCGCAGGATCCGCTCGATATCGGGATCCTCGGGCTCGGGCTTAGGCTCAGCCCCGCCGCCCGCACCAGCCTCGGCCTCGGGCTTGGCCTGTCCGGTCTTCTTCTTGCTGTCGTCACCGCGCGTCTCGATCTGAATACCGCCAAGAAACCGGCCGATCGCCTCGCCCACCGGCTTCCCCTTGAACTTCTTTTGCAGCGCCTTGCCGATCTTGTTCACCGCCTTCCCGGCTTTCTCGGGATCGGCGAGAAGCTCTTTGATCTGGGGCTTGACCGTGGGCCGGTCGAGCGGTCCCTCGATGCGCACCGGCACCGACAGTCCGGCAAGCTCGTCGGCGCCCTTCTGTCCCTCGGCCCCGGCAACGATCTCAGGCTCGGCCAGCATATCGATCGTGCTTTGCGGAATGTTCACCGTCCCGGCGGCGTCTATTTTCAGGCGAGGACTCTTTGCGGTCAGATTGTCGGTCTCGACGATCCCGTTATTGATGGTAAAGCTGCCGCCAAGCTCGTCGAACTTGGTCTTGTTGCCCGGCCCCTGCCGCAGTTCGGGGAACTCGCCTGCCCCGAGCGAATCGATCATTTGGGTGAGGTCGAAACCCTCGATCGCGCCGTTGCTCACGGCCACGCTGCCCTGGCCTTGCAGAGACGACTTGATCTGATCGGCATTGCCGCCCGCGCCGTTGATCTGGAGCGCGAGCTTGGTTTGGCCCTCGAGCAGGCTGAACTGAGCGGCATCGGACAGCAAGGGCTTGGCCTGAACGCCGTCGAGCACGAAATCTCCACTGAACGCCGGAACGGGTCTGGCGGCGTCGATCACGAGCGTGCCGCGAGCGTGTCCCTCATAGAGGTCCATGCCGCCGAGCGTAGCGTTCAGCACGCCGTCGCGGAACGCGAGACCGGCCGAGCTCGGTCCGATATCGAGATGGAAGACGCGGGCTTTTCGTATGTTGAGATTGACGTCGGCGTCGAAGGAAGCGGGCGAGGCTGCCGGCTGTGGCGCAGGAGCGGCTGCCTGGTTTCGAGCCACGTCTCCTGTCTCTTGAGCTCGCTTAGGCGCGCCGTTCTCGGGGCGCGCCGGCTGCTTGCGGCCCGCGGCCAGAAATGGATTGAGGTCGAGATAATCCAGCGCGAGAGCCGCCCTGACATGCGGTCTCGCCCCGCCCAAGCCGACCACCGCCTGTCCCTGGCCACTGGCATGCTCAAGCGCAAAACGAATATCGTTGAAGGCAATCTCGTCCTTCTTCCAATCCACATGGCTTGTCAGCTCGCCGTCGCCGATGCCGGTCACCGCAGCCGGTTTTTCCCGCATCCAAGCCAGCAGCGACGGAATCGAGTGGGCCTTGGCCGATAACGTGCCTTGCCCAGTCACCTCCGGACGGGTCAGGAGGCTGCCGTCGAACCGTGCAGCAAGCACCGGCGTGTCGACGGCGAACTGCAATCGCGCCGGACGCTTTTGGCGAAGGTCGGCAAAAGTGGTGAGCTCGAAGCTAAAATCGACCATTTGCTCTTTCCACTCGAGCTTGCCCGCGCCCGTGAAAGGCTCAGTCAGAGTGGGCAGGCTGAAATTCGCCGTGATGTGTTCGACACGCTTCTCCTTGCCCCCGTCGCCATAGACGATATTGACGGTGCCATCCTCGACACGGGCGTTCTTGAGCTTCACATCGCGGCGCGTCTTGGGCTTTTTGTTTTGAGCCGACTTTGGTTTTTTTTCAGCCTGGTCGTGGTCGCCGAGCCGGAGCGTCAGCACTGGCCGCTCTAGCACGATGCGCTCGGCGTCGACATTGCGGCTGAAGAGCTCCGTTAAAGTGAGATCGATCTCGAGGCGCGCCACGGAAAAATCCGACGTACCGGCCCGTTCCTCGGGGTCGATCAGGGCGGCGTCGGTAATGACGACATGCGGCCCGGGCGTGAACAGGAGCGATGTCGTGCCATTGACCGTCAGATCGCGACCGGTCTGCTCCTTGATGCGATTAGCCACCCGCTCCCGCACCCAATCCGCCGAAATAAGCAGATTGACGGCGACCAGAATCAGCACCGCCGCGCCGACCACGCTTCCGGCAACGATCAGCAAGAGCCGGGTGCGGCGGTTCATGGCTGGCGAGGGCTCGGGTGGCGGCACTGGCGCCTGTGGGCGCGGGGGTGTCGGTGGTGGGGGCTGTTGTTGGCTCATAGGCTTAGGACCGGGTGTTCAAACTTAGCCCGACAATTAAGGTGAGAATTTGCCTCAACACGCGCCGGGTCAGCGCACCAGGACGGCGTGGTTATCCCAATGAAATTGCGAGCCTTGGCGCGAGGCGAGCCCCCCGGGCCCGGCGGTCACAAGCCACCCTTCGCCGCTGGTCAGAAGAAAACTGGTGCTGCGGTGGGTGGGCGCGAGCCCGCAACCGTCGGCCAAATCGCTGCCGCCGAGATAGCGCCGGCTCGCCACGTCCCAATAGGTGACCTGTCCGCCTTTGGGCGCCGACGCCGCGACGATCGCGCCGCTCCGGTCGGCGGCGACCGAACCGATATAATTGCGCAACGTCTTCTGCATCGCGGCCGGCGCCTCGACGATGACCGGCGCCTCGCCCCGGCGGTGAAACCCGATCAGCGCCGGCGCATCCTGTTCGGGCCCGCGATACTGGCAGCCGAACACGACAGTGTCGCCCGCGCCGATGGCGAGATGCCGGATCGAGAGTTGGTGCAACTCCGGCGCAAGACGATGCTCCTCCAAGAGATCGCCGGTCTCAACATCGACATAGACGAGCGAGGGCTGCATGTCGGCAAGATTCAGTTCCGCCGCGCCGCGATCGGGATGGGTCCGGATGCCGCCATTGGCGATGACCATGGTGCGGCCGTCGCCGAGCAGGGCAATGTCGTGGGGCTCCATGCCATGAGCAGGAAACTCGCCGATTTGTTTGTAGCCGCCGGTTGCGTCCCGCACGCCAATCACACCGGCAGCATGCTCGTAATCGTTCTCGGTGGCATAAAGCAGTTTACTGTCCGCCGAGAAGACGCCGTGGCCGAAGAAATGGCGGTTCGTGCGCGAAGAAAACCAAATTGGGGGTTCGGATCTAAGCGATACCGCGACGCCGAACCGGCCGGGGCGGCGGGCAAACGCTACCCACGCGCCGCTATCAGGCCTGAGCGCGATATCGTGGCCGCGTCCCGGCAGCTCGACCGCCTGCTGGTCGCCCGCGAGCGTAAACGACACGGCTTGAAAGTTCCCTCGATCGTCCTTGCGTGCGGCGGCGAAGCATTCGTCGGGCTCAAACGCCGTTACGGCGCGGCCCGGCAGCGACAGCGCCACGGCACCGCTTGCGGCACCGGCGAGAAACGAGCGGCGATCGAGCGTCATAGCCTAGTCTCCATCCATCGCATTGAAGCCGAAGCTGAGGCCCGCACCCCGTGAAATTTCATCGGCGGCCGTCTGGCCCGCGCTCTTCAGCGACACACGCAGGGCCTCGATTTTGCCGCGCAGGGCCTCGTCCTCGACCACCTTCGCCATCGGCTGGTCAATCCCGCGCAACACCTCGATGGCATGGTTGAGATCGAACAGGACCGAGTTCTCCACACCGGGGGACTCGTCAGCCACAATCGCCGCCAGGCCGCCCTTGGCGAAGAGAACGCGAATGCCCTCAAGATTGCCGGCCGCATTGGCAAGACTGAGTCCGCTTCGCCAGAAGGCCGCGAGCCGAGGACGTGCTTGCTGAGGCGAGGCGCCGAGCGGCTTGCCGAGTTTCTGATCGCGAACAAGTTCGATGCCTGACCTAAACGATTTGAACAGCTCGAGGATGACCTCTTTCGAAGTGCGGTAAAGGGACCCGGGTTTCGGCGTGAGGAAGGCCTTGCTGGAGGCCGCGCCCTCGCGCCACCCCTCGGCCACAGCCCTGGCAATGCGATCGATATTGGTGGCGACACTCGAAGCGAAGGCGCAACGGAAGGCGCCTCCATCGGACGGCGTAAGAAGCGCCTCCGCACCGTCGCCATAAAGCAGATATTCGAGCGCAGGCAGACCTTGCAGCGCCACGCTTTTACCGGCGAGCGCGTCGGGCTCGGTCACGCTTTGGTCCTGCTTGGAAAGCGCCTTTTCTATTTGCCGTCTTCCCAGTCCCTTTGGATCGGGCCAGTAGAACAGGCGCTCATAACGATGGTCCGTGCTGATCGGCCCGAAGCGCAAGATCTCAACGCGGCTCCACGCGCCAACTGCCGCAATGAAGGCGTCCCTGCTCGCGTCGAGCGACGAGGCCGACGGCTCTTTGCAAAGAAGCTCGATCCTGTCCTTCAGTGAATCGGCCTGTTGGGAAAGCGCGGCGTAACCGGGACGAATGACTTCGCTCAAAGCGGCTTGGGCGATTGCCGCATGATCGGTCTCAGCATGCGCGTTCGCGGGCCCCGCAAAGAGCAGGATTGCAGCGAGCAGAAATCTCATAGCGAATTGACGAAAGCGAGCAGGGCCTCGCGGTCGGCCTTCGGCAGGTTGGCGAATTTATCGCGCGCAGCTTCTCCTTCGCCGCCATGCCAGAGAATTGCTTCAGTCACGTTTCGCGCCCGTCCGTCATGGAGAAACAGGGTGTGCCCGCTGACCGTTTCGGTCAGCCCGATGCCCCAAAGCGGTGCCGTGCGCCATTCGCTCCCTGTTGCCTTGCCGTCAGGCCTGCCATCGGCAAGACCCTCGCCCATATCGTGCAGCAAGAGATCGGTATAAGGCCAGATCAATTGCTGCGACAAATGGGGCTGGCCTGGCGCCTCGCCGGTCACGAATTTCGGCCGGTGACACCCCGCGCAACCGATGGAGTAAAATAGCTCTTTACCCTTCAGCACCTCGGGGTCATCGGCACCGCGCCGCGCCGGCACCGCGAGGTTCTGCGCATAGAACGTGACGAGTTTGAACAGTTCGTCGCCGACTTCGACATTCTGATATTTCGGCGAGTTGCCCGACGGCGCGTCCATGCAGGCGGTCTGCTTTGCTGTGCACTCCCCGGCGCCGCTCGGAAGCAGCGTGGTCGAGATGCCGATATCGCCGGAGAAGGCGCCGGCGGACTGTTCGGCGATGGTGGGAACGCTCGCCTTCCAGCCAAAGCGGCCGAGCATCTCCTTCTCATGCAACGCCGACCACACTCTGTTGGGCTTGCCAGAGATACCGTCGCCATTTTTGTCGTCCGCGTCGGCAAGAGCGAGGATCTGCTCTTCGGGCACCGCTTCCAGGAGTCCGAGCCCGATCATTTGCGGCGCAACCCGCGGGCTGATCATAATTTCGGGATCAATCGGGCCGTAGGCCAGATCGACGAGCTCGTAAGTCGGCACACGCAAGGAAACCGTCTCGCCGTCTCCGAGTGTGACCTCCTTCTCGTCATAGGTGATCTTGACTTTGCCCTCCGGCTCGAAGCCCTGAATGGAGAAATCCTGAAGCTGCCCCCCATACATGGGATCCGGCAGAGAATTGACTTTGCCCGAGGCAATCAGCGCTTTGTCGGCTTCCGTTTTCGCCGGGACCGACAGCCTAAACAGCATCGAGCCGGTATCGTCAGGCACATCGGAGGAGAGCGGCGGGTGGCCGCGGCCGTCTTTCAAATGGCAGTTCTGGCAGCCGCGCGAATTGAACAGGGGTCCAAGCCCGTCGGCGGCATCGGTCGAAGCGGGCGCTGAAACCCACAGCCGGCGGAAGATGGCGTTGCCGATCTTGAAATCGAGCTCCTTGCGGAAGCCGATATTGCCGGACGACAGCGAGAAGGCGTTTGCCGTGCCGGTCGAGCCGCGCGAGGTGGCGCCGCCGCCTGGCTTGTCTTCGCCCGGCTCGGGCTTGCTAAAGTCGGTCGTAGGCCGAACCAGGCGTTCCGTGTCCGAACCGGCGCCCGCCTGGAGCGCGCCAGTAAAGAGCGGCAACCCCGCGCCGAACAGGACCGCGGCGAACAGCGTCGCGCGGCGTGTCCTGCTCTCAGATGACCTTAATTGAGGTGCGTGCACTCGTCCTTCGTCAGAAGCTGAGGCTCGTGCGGGCCCCCAAGACCGCCGCGTCCTTGAAACCGGCGACATTTCCGCCGGGCTGGAAGATATACTGGAAGTCGGGCTGAACCACCCAACCAGGTTTGACTTCATAGCTATAAACGATTTCGATCAGCGCTTCGTAGTTGCGCCCGACCGGCTCGCCGAAATCGACATCGAAGGCCGTAACCTGATCCGAGATGTTGGTATAGGCGAAACCGACAGCGAACGCGTCATTCGGCCGTCTGGGGATCATGCCGGTAAAGGTAACGCCCATATCGGTGTAGAAATCAACTAGGTTGCGGTCCTCCGGCGCGCCGATGACACGGGCGAACACGCCTACGCCTTTCGCTTCCTCGCTGCCGGGTAGGCGCCACACAAGCTGGTCGACGATCCCGTAAAGACCCCAGTCGTGTTCGAGCGGGCGCCCCGCATTTCCGGTAACGGCGATCAGTGCGCCGCCCGAATCGAAGCGCTGATGTTCGAACGTGCCGAAGTGATTCCACCCGCCGACCTTGACGGCGCCCGGAAGCCTGCCGTTCTGGTTATAGCGATAGACGCCTTCGGCCATGAGCAGCGGGTCGTCATCGAGCTCGAAGTCGAGCCCGTGCGGATTGCAAACTTGCGGATCTTCGCTGGCGCAGGAGGGGGCCGGATCGCCGTTATAGACGCCGATCATCAGGCCAACCTTTTCGTTGGGATTGACGGCGACGCGAACGCCGGGGGTGGCGAGCGGATAAGCGGGCCCGCCGCTCGGTAAATCCGCAGCCGTAATTGAAGGCCAACCCCAGGTGCCGTTCAAGAAGTAGCCACCACCCTCACTAATAACGAATTCGGTGTCGGCCGACAGCTGACCGATCTTGACGCTCACCCGGTCGTTAAACAGGTGCTGCTCGAACCACAGCTCAAACAGGCGGGTGGCATCGGTCGCCTCCAGATTGGAGACCGGCATGAGCGAACCGATATTGGCCGCGGTGATCGAGTTGCCATGAATCTGGAACCCGTTGACATGAAAGCAGAGGCCCTTCCAAAGCCCGAGCCGATTCATGTCGGCGTTGAGATAAAGCTCGAGCACGCCGTCATATTCGACGCCCTGATCGAAACCGCCCCAGTTTCCGAAAACCTCACCGTAGTAGATTCCGCCGACTTCAACGCCATGGCGCGAAAGCGCCCGCCGCACTCCACCCGGGTCCAGGGGCACGACAACATCTGCCGGAATGCCAGGAAATCCGTGACCGGCTTCGACTTCGGTGAGATCGCAGACCGCGTACGCGGTCGAGGGGCCGGCCAAGATCGCGGCCAAGGCGGCACCGATCAAACCGGCCGTCCGCCACCATCTTCCCTTCCGTCTCTGCTGCAACGCTTGTGCGCCGGGTCCGCTCGAGGCGGTTCCTTCGCTCCTCATTCTTTGCCCCCTTTTAGTCCCCGTTTGACTTCACGGCCCCCAATTAGCCGACTCAATTGAGCTTCGTGCCAGCGCTGGCTGCACCGTCGCCCGCACCGGACACCGAGTCCGGATTATCGAGGCTCTCAGACCCTTCGAACTCGATGGCCTTCAGATCGAGGGCCGCGACCGCGCGCTCGATGGCCTTGGTCTGCGCCAGCAAAGCGTCAATCACGTCCTGGACGACCTTGTTGCCGGCCTCGTTTCCTTCGCCGATCATCTGGTCATAGGATTCAGTGGTGAGCGCCCGCAAATAGAGCGCGTTCATCGCATCCATGGTGGCGTCGAGCTTGGCTCTGACCTCTTCATCGATCTCAGGCGACACGGCCCTGACCAAATCGGAGACGCTCGGACCCGACACAACGGATCTGTCGATGCGGCGATAGGTGCCGAGATAAACATTTCGGATGCCGAGCGCATCGAAGAAATGCGAGGCGTGGGTATTGTCCGAAAAGCAATCGTGCTCCTCTTCCGGATCGTGGATCATCAGCCCAAGCTTGATGCGCTCTCCGGCCAGCTCGCCATAAGAGAGGCTGCCAAGCCCGGTCATGATCGCGGTCAGCCCCGCCTCGTTACCGCCCTGTTCGATCGTCTTCCGCGCCTCACCGCTCGCGCCCCACTGCGCCGCCATCCAAGCGAGATCGTCGACCAGAAGCTCGGTCACCGTGCGGAGATACTCGGCGCGCCGCGCGCAATTGCCGTTCGTGCAGTTCTTAGGATCGAAGTCGCTGGCAGCACGCGCGCCATTGCCGGGATCGGTGCCGTTCACATCCTGGCCCCAGAGAAGAAACTCGACGGCATGGTAGCCGGTCGCGACATTCGCCTCGACACCGCCGGCCTCTTGCAACGTCTCGGCGAGAAGCGCCTTGGTCAGGTTGGTCGTATCGATCTTCTTGCCGGCAATGACGAGCGTTGTGCTGGCAATCACGTTGGCGGCGTAAAGGTCGTTCTCGGGCGACTCCGTGCCGTAAGACGACGCGACATAATCGATCAGGCCCTCGTCGAGCGGCCAGGAATTCACCCTGCCCTCCCAATCGTCGACGATGGCGTTGCCGAAACGATAGGCTTCGGTCTGCATGTAAGGAATGCGGGCGGCGATCCAGGCGGCGCGGGCGGCGCGCAGCGTGTTCTCCGTCGGATCGGCGAGCATGGCGTCGACAGCGAGTTTCAACGTCCTCGCGGTATCGAGCGAATCGGTATAGCCGGCCTGCGCGATATCCGCATAAATCTTCAAGACATCCTTAGGCGCAGGCCCGGCCATCGCGGACATGGAAAGCCCGGCGCTGATCGCGAGCGCTGCGAATGTCGTCGTCACGTGCTGTCGAACCACTGGCACCCCCCTGCCAAGAGTAAATTGCGGTGGCCTTAAGGGCCTCGCGACCCTCAAGACCACCGCAAGGCTGAGATGAGGGAAACGCCTAAGGCACTCAGGCCGAAGACATTTCAGGCCTCCGGGCTGGGCAGCCGAAGACTTGCCATGACCCTAGCGGCAAAGCTAACATGAGCAAAGTGAACTCTTTTCAGCGGAATTATTGCAGCACATGCACCTCCGGGAGATCGACGCAAATCTGCTGGTGACGCTCGACGCTCTGCTCGTCGATGCCAGCGTGAGCCGCGCCGCCGAGCGGCTCGGCCGCAGCGCCTCGGCGATCAGCCATGCTCTGGCCAAGCTCCGGGAAATCTTCGACGACGAACTGTTCGTGCGCGCCGGTCAGCGGCTGGTACCAACCGCAAAGGCGCTCGAGCTTGCGCCCACCGTCCACGTCATTCTTGCCGGCATGGAAAGCCTGCTGCGGCCGAACAAACCGTTCGACCCGTCCGAGACGTCGCGCGACTTCGCCGTCGCCACGAGCGAGGCGGGCGAGCTGATGCTGGTACAGCCCTTGCGCCAGCGGCTGCAAAGGCTGGCGCCGAGTGTGCGGGTTGGCTGGACTCCGTCCAATCGCGCCGACGATACCGATGCGCTCCGTAACGGACGGTCGCATTTCGTCATCGATATCGAGAGCGTCCCGCTGCACGCACCCGACATCCGCACGCTGAAGCTCTGCGACGATGCGCTTGTCACGCTCGCCCGCCCAAGCCACAAACTCGCGCGTGCGAAACCGAATGCCGCCGCGTTCGCAGCCTCGGGTCATATCGCGGTGCATGGCCTTCCGACCATCGAGCTGATGGATCGTGAGCTTGCTGGGAAGAATCTTGCCTGCGCCGTCACGTCCCGCGTGTCTTCGATGCTGGTCGGACTTCTGCTCGCGCTAAACAGCGACGCCCTGCTCACCGTTCCGGCCTCGCTTGCCGCAATTCTCGAGCGGCAGTTCAGGTTGGCCCGCGTTCATCAGCCGTTCCGGCCGATCGCTCTTCCGTTGCGGCTCATGTGGCATTCGAGCTACGACCGTGACGAATGCCACGCCTGGGTGCGGGGCGAATTCGCTCATCTCGCGCGCGAGATGGAAGAGAGGACGTAGAAGGATCGCGATGAGCCACATGACGCGGCTATCTTTCCGCTTCGCGCCGATCGGCATCGCCCTTGCCGTCGCGATTCTTCCAGCGACGCCGACATCGGCCGCCGAGCCGTCGGAGCTTGAAAACGATCTGACCATCGTGATGGACGGCGCGGCGAAGAGCCTCACGCTCGAGCAGGCGATGAATGCCCTCAAAATTCCCTCGGTCAGTCTCGCGCTGATCGACGGCGACCGCATCGCTTTCGCGCGCGCTTATGGCGCAAGCGCCACGTCCGAGACGCTTTATCAGGCGGCATCGATGTCGAAATTCGTTGCGGCTGTCGGCGCCATGCGGCTGGTCGAAGCGGGCCGGCTCGATCTCGACGAGGACGTGAACGCCAAGCTCACCTCATGGAAGGTGCCGGCCAATGGGTTGGACAAGGACCATAAGGTCACCTTGCGCGGGTTGCTCAGCATGACGGCAGGAATCAATGTTCCCGGATTTCAGGGCTACGAGATCGGCGCGCCCATACCGAATCTGACGCAGATACTTTATGGCGTGCCGCCCGCGAACTCGCCGCCCGTCGCCGTCATCGCCGAGCCCGGCAGCGTCTATCGTTACTCAGGTGGCGGCTACGAAATCGCCGAGGCGCTGATGGTCGACACCATGCAGAAGCCTTTTCCCGAACTCATGAACGAATTCGTGCTCGAACCTGCTCGCATGACGCACAGCACCTTCGTGCAAACCCTTCCGGCCGATCTCGACAGCCAAGCCATGCGCGGCTATTCGGCCGATGGAAGAGAGCTCCACGGCGGCTACCACATTTACCCCGAGTATGCCGCGGCTGGATTGTGGTCGACGCCGACCGACCTCGCCACCCTCCTGATCCTGATCGGCCGCGCCTGGCGCGGCGAGAGCCAGCTTTTTCTCCAGTCCGAGACGGTGCGCATGATGCTGACGCGGCAGAATGGCGGCCCATACGGGCTCGGCGCCGCGATCGGCGGGACAGGCGGCGACCTCGCGGTCATGAAACGCGGCCAAAATATCGGCTACCAATCCTATCTCATTCTGCTCCCGGCCGAGGGGAAGGGCCTGGTGGTGATGACCAACTCCGACAACGGCTCGATCCTCGCCGGCGCCCTCATTAGGCGCGCCGCCGGGCTGTTCGACTGGCCCGCTCTTGGAACCCTCGAAGATTGAGGACAGGCGGCGTTCTGTCTCTGGTTTCCGTCACAAGACTGGACTAGGATAGAGTTCTTGCACCCGTATTGCCGAGTACGGGTCCCGGAGGTCCCTCATGTGCGCATGGTTTCGCGCCGGCCTGTTCGCCGCGCTGTTTCTTTTCGCCACCACGCCTTCCCACGCAGCCCCGAAGACATTTCAAGACGACGCTCTCGACGATGCCGCAATCACCCTCGAGGCAGACCTCGAGGACGAGGCGGGCGAGGTCGGGCAGCCGGTTTCCGAACTGAAGCAGGAGGCCGAGGCGCGATTTCAGACTCAGGATCTTGAAGGCGCGGCCAACGCTTATGTGCAGGCCGTGACCATAGCGCCAGAGGATGCCGGTGCCTGGCGCCGGCTCGCCGAGATCTGGCTGCTCATTCCCGCAACCGAACAAGACAGCGGGACCGCGCGTTTCGAGCGGGCACGAACGGCGGCTTATATCGCCTATCAGCGGTCAACGGCGCGCGAAGACGAATCCGCTTCGCTCGTCACCCTCGCCAATGCCTTCATCAAGCGCGAGGAGTGGCGCCAGGCGCTGAACGCGTTGAAGCTTGCGCTCGACTTGCACGAAACACCCGGGATCAAAACCGCTTACGACACATTGCGCGAGAAATACGGCTTCCGCGTCTCGAATTTCAGCGTGGACTCCGACGCCGCGTCACCGCGCGCCTGCTTCCAGTTCACCGAGAGCCTGCCCAAGCGTGCCGACTTTTCGCCCTATGTAGCCGTCATCGGCCAAGACAAGCCGGCGCTGTCGGTCGACGATCAGCAGATTTGCGTCGAGGGTTTGAGGCATGGCGAGAGCTACGCGGTCACGCTCCGCGCAGGGCTTCCCTCGAATGTCGGCGAAGATCTGCTCAAGAACGCCGACTTTAATATCTATGTGCGCGACCGGAGCCCGTCGGTTCGGCTTGCAGGCAAGGCCTATGTCCTGCCGCGCACGGGACAGCAGGGTATCCCGCTGATCAGCGTCAATACCGAACGCGTCAAGGTCGCGATTTACCGGATCGGCGACCGAAGCCTGATCGATAACGTGCTCGGCTACGAATTCGAGCGCAATCTTTATAGCTACTCACTTAACGACATTGCCAACGAGAAAGGCGAGAAAGTTTGGACCGGCGAGCTCGAAGTGGAAAAGGAGCTCAACCAGGACATCACCACCGCCTTTCCGATCATGGAAGCCGTCCCGGAGATGCGGCCGGGCGTCTATGTGCTTGCCGCATGGCCCGGCGATGTTCCAGGCGACGAGTACGGCGAACGCACCACGCAATGGTTCATTGTCTCCGATCTCGGCCTGACGGCGTTCTCCGGCACTGACGGCATCCACGTTTCCGTCAACTCGCTGGCGACGACCAAGCCGCTTGCCGACGTCAAACTCCGGCTTCTGGCGCGCAGCAACGAAGTGCTCGCGCTCAAACAGACCGACAGCAACGGGACCGCTACGTTCCCGCCGGGCCTTGCGCGCGGCGAAGGCGGACTGTCGCCGGCGCTGATCGTGGCCTCGGGCGAAGGCGACGACTATGCCTTTCTAAGCTTGAAGCAATCGCCGTTCGATCTGACCGACCGGGGTGTGGCCGGCCGCGATGCCCCGAAAGGGCTCGACGCATTCGTGTTCACCGAGCGCGGCGTCTATCGCACCGGCGAGACTGTCCATGTGACGGCACTCCTGCGCGACGCCGCGGGCGTCGCGGTTCCGGGCATCGGCTTGACCACGGTGGTGAAGCGCCCTGACGGAGTCGAGTATCGCCGCGCGGTGGTGCGGGATGAAGGGATCGGCGGACGTTCGCTCGACGTACCGATCATCGCCTCGGCACCGACCGGAACATGGCGCATCGCCGTCTATGCCGATCCTAAGGGGGAGGCAATCGGCGACACGAGCTTCCTGGTCGAAGACTATGTGCCCGACCGGCTCGAATTCGATCTCGCAAGCGAGGCAGAGGCGATTGCGCCCGGTGTCCCGATCGACGTCACGCTCGACGGCCGCTTCCTGTATGGCGCGCCGGCGTCGGGGCTTGGCATTGAAGGCGAGATCAATATCGCAACAGCTGCCGAACGGCCGGGCTATCCCGGCTATGCGTTCGGCCTCGATGCTTCCGGCGAAGGCGATCAAGGCGACGCCGGCAGCGAGACCATCCCTCTTGCCGATCTGCCCGAGACCGACGCCGAAGGCCAAGCCTCGTTCGAAATCGGCCTCAGCAAAGTGCCGGTCTCGACCAAGCCGCTCGAGGCTGAAATCGTGGTGCGCCTCGCCGAGCCTGGCGGTCGCGCCATCGAACGGACCCTTACGCTTCCGGTCGTGCCGGACACGCCGATGATCGGCGTGAAGCCGCTGTTCTCCGGCAAATCGCTCGGCGACAACGATATCGCCAAGTTCGATGTCGTCATGGTTGCGCCCGACGGCAAACCGAAGGCCGCCACCGGGCTCAAATGGCAGTTGCTCTCTATCGAGTCGAAATATCAATGGTACCGCAGCTACGGCTCGTGGAGTTATGAGCCGATCAAGGTGACGCGCCGCGTCGCCGACGGCATGCTCGATCTTGCCTCCGGAGAGCCCGGCAGGATTTCCGTCCCGGTGACCTGGGGAAAATACCGTCTCGAAGTGACGAGCCCCGATCCGCAAGGACCTGAGACCTCGATCGGATTCGAGTCAGGATGGTACGCGAAATCCTCCGCCGATACGCCCGATCTGCTCGAGATCGCGCTCGACAAACCAGAATACCGGCCGGGCGACACCATGACTGTTGCTGTCACCGCGCGGAGCGCTGGCAAGGTGACGCTGTCGGTGATCGGCGACCGGCTTATCACCCAGACGAGTTGGGACGTCGGGCCCGGGCTCGTAAAACTTCCCGTCGCCGTCGGCGAGGATTGGGGAACCGGCGCCTATGTGCTCGCCACGCTGAGGCGTCCTCTCGATCAGGCCGCCAAGCGCATGCCTGGCCGCGCCATTGGCGTGCAGTGGTTCGGCATCGACCGAAAGGCGCATACGATCGGGGTCGCTCTCGATCTGCCGAAGTCGATCAGACCGGAGACAACGCTTCGCGTCCCCGTCAAGCTCGCCGGGCTACCTGCGGGCGAACAGGCGCGCATCGTCGTCTCGGCGGTCGATGTCGGCATTCTCAACCTGACAAACTACAAAGCGCCGGCGCCCGATGAGTACTATCTCGGTCAGCGCAAGCTGTCGGCGGAGATCCGCGACCTTTACGGCCAACTGATCGACGGCATGCAGGGCACCACGGGCCGGATTCGCTCCGGCGGCGATTCCGGCGCGGTCGCGTTACAGGGAAGCCCGCCCACTCAGCCTCCGCTCGCGCTCTATTCCGGCATTGTCAGCGCGAGGGAGGACGGCACCGCCGAGGTCAGCTTCGATATCCCCGCATTCACCGGGACGGTGCGGGTGATGGCAATCGCCTGGAGCAAGGACAAGACCGGCCACGCCTCCGGCGACGTCGTCGTGCGCGACCCCGTCGTGGTCACCGCCTCGCTGCCTCGCTTCCTTTTGAGCGGCGATACGAGCACGCTTCGGCTCGATCTTGACAATGTCGAAGGGGCAGGCGGCGACTATGAGATCGCCGTCACCGCGAGCGGACCGCTCGATCTCGGGTCTGCCAGTCAAACCCTCAAACTCGCCGCCAATAAGCGCGGTGCGGTCACCATGCCCGTGTCGGCAACCGGTCCAGGGGCCGGCACGGTCGAAGTCGCCGTCACCGGGCCTGACAGTTTCAAGCTGGCGCGGACCTATCCGCTCAACGTCAACCCCGCGACGCAAATCCTTGCGCGGCGGACGGTCAAATCGCTCGAGCCCGGCCAAAGCATCGCCGTTGGCAGCGATGTCTTCTCCGGCCTGGTGCGGGGGACCGGGAAGGTCGCGCTCTCGGTCACGCCGACAGCCGCGCTCGACGTGGCCACGCTCCTGGCCGCGCTCGACCGCTATCCGCTCGGCTGCACCGAGCAGATCGTGAGCCGGGCGCTGCCCCTCCTCTATGTCAGCGAGCTGTCCTTGGATGTGAATCTTCCGGCCGATGACGGCATCGATGCGCGTATCGCCAAAGCGATCGAGACCGTTCTTGCCCGCCAGGGCTCGGAAGGCGGCTTCGGGCTGTGGTCTCCGGGCGGAGCCGATGCGTGGCTCGACGCCTATGTGACCGATTTTCTCACCAGGGCGCGGGCGCGCGGACTTGTCGTCCCGGACGATCGGTTCAAGCTCTCGCTCGACCGCCTGCGGAATTACGTGAGCACGGCGCCCGACGTTGCGACCGATGGAGGGCTCGCGCTCTCCTATGCTCTCTATGTGCTTGCCCGCAATGGGATGGCCCCGGTCGGCGACCTCCGTTACATCGCCGACGTCAAGCTGAGCGATCTCGCCACGCCGGCGGCGAAGGGGCAGGTCGCTGCCGCGCTCGCCATGCTCGGAGACCGGGTGCGGTCGGAGAAGGCCTTCGGTGCCGCGCTCGGCGCTCTGCCTGCGGACTCAAAGTTGAGCGGCCGGACCGATTACGGCTCGCCGTTGCGCGACGCCGCCGCGCTTGTCACCCTGGCGGCCGAGGGCAAGGCGTCGAATGTGATTTTGGTCGGCG
>CAZFYL010000001.1:8283-31008 GCA_964523345.1 uncultured Methyloceanibacter sp. | reverse complement strand
CGAATGTGATTTTGGTCGGCGGCACCGACAAGATCGAGACGGCCCGTGACAGTGTCACGCTGACCTCGACCCAGGAAAATGCCTGGCTCGTTCTCGCTGCGCGCGCTCTCGGCAAGCAGAACGTGAAGCTCACCGTCAATGACGACGCCGAGGAAGGCCCGCTCTACCGCAGCTTCACTGAAGACCAACTCGCTGCTGGCCCGCTGGTCGTGGCCAATAGCGGCGACGTGCCGCTCGACGCTGTCATCTCGGTGAGCGGCGCACCCACCACGCCCGAACCGGAAGCCGCGCACGGCTTTAGCATCACGCGCAGTTTCCATGCGCTCGACGGGAGCGAAGCCGATGTGAGCAAAGCGAAGCAGAACGACCGCTTCGTCGTCGTGCTGAGCGTGACCGAGCCGCAGCCCCAATTCGCGCGCGTGGCGTTGACCGACTACGTGCCGGCCGGCTTCGAGATCGACAATCCGCATCTGGTCTCGTCGGGCGACACCGGCACGCTCGACTGGATCAGAAACGCGGGCACGCCCGTCCATACCGAGTTCCGCGACGACCGCTTCACCGCGGCCTTCGAGCGCCGAAAGGACGATCCCACCACCTATCGCGTGGCCTATGTCGTGCGCGCCGTGTCGCCGGGCAGCTATGTGCTGCCGCAGGCCGTGGTCGAGGACATGTATCGGCCCGACCGCTTCGGCCGGACCGAAACCGGTGCCGTCGAGGTCGCCCCGGCGCGATGACAAGCGAGCAGAAGACATCTGTCCCGACTTGGGAAGACGGCGGCCTGCAGGAGGCGCCGGGCCAGGACGGACTCGATCCTGCGCCAGGAACGCTAAAGTCTCCACCAGCGTCCAGCGCAGCAAGCGGGCGGGCGTCATGGAAACGCGTTGCGGTCTTTGCCGCGATCGGCGTGATCTGGCTGATTGTCGCCGCGGCCGGCGCCATTGCCGGCTTGATCGAGACTTACGGACCGCCGCCCCTTGGCCGGGATCTCGAACTCTCAAGGATGGTTCTCGACCGCAACGGCACGCTGCTCAGAGCCTATCTGACCAGCGAAGGCCGCTGGCGGCTTTCGGCAACGCCCAGCGATGTCGATCCGCGTTACCTGGAAGCGTTGTTTGCTTACGAGGATAAGCGCTTCTTCGACCATCGCGGCGTCGATCCGCTGGCCATGGGGCGCGCCGCGTTCCAGTTCATTGCCCATGGCCACATCGTTTCAGGCGGCTCGACCCTCACCATGCAGGTCGCGCGCCTGCTCGAACCGCGGCAGCGGCGCTCGCTTGGCGCCAAGCTGAGGCAGGCGGTGCGCGCGGTTCAGCTCGAGCGCGCACTGAGTAAAGACGAGATCCTCGGACTTTATCTGACGCTTGCGCCTTATGGCGGCAATCTCGAAGGCGTGCGGGCGGCCTCCCTTGCCTATTTCGGTAAGGAACCGCGCCGGCTCACGCTTGGCCAGACGGCGCTGCTCGTGGCTTTGCCGCAGGCGCCGGAGGCCCGCCGCCCGGACCGCTTTCCCGAAACGGCGAAGCAGGCGCGAAACCGCGTGCTCGACCGGATCGCCGGCCAGGGCCTGTTTAGCGACGCCGAGATCGCCCAAGCCAAGAAGGAGCCTGTGCCGAGCGCGCGCATGCCAATGCCGCTCTTAGCGCCTCATGCCGCAGACCAGGCGCTCAGCCAAGCCCCGGAGGAGCGCATGTTGCGCCTCACCATCGACGGGCGATTGCAGAAGACCTTGGAGCGCCTGGCACGCGAGCGGGCGCACGGCTTGGGCGCCGATCTGTCGGTCGCGATGGTTGTCATCGACAATGCCACCGGCGAAGTCTTGGCGCGTGTCGCTTCACCGGATTATTTCGACGAGCGCCGCGCGGGCCAAGTCGATCTGACACAAGCCGTGCGCTCGCCGGGTTCGACGCTCAAGCCGTTTATTTACGGACTCGGCTTCGAGGATGGGCTGGTCCACCCGGAAACGCTGATCGACGACCGGCCGATCCACTATCCGGGCTATCAGCCCAAGAATTTCGACCTGACCTTTCAGGGCACGGTCACGGTGCGCCGCGCCCTGCAACTCTCGCTCAACGTGCCGGCGGTCGCCGTGCTCGACGCGGTGGGCGCGAGCCGGCTGGCCGCGCGTCTTGGCGGCGCCGGCGCGTCGCTGATTCTGCCGCGCCGCGAGGCGCCGGGGCTTGCGCTCGGCCTTGGCGGCGTCGGCGTCAGGCTCACCGATCTCACCATGCTCTATACCGGCTTCCCGCGGCTCGGAACGGTGGCGCCGCTGGTCGAACGCCTTGGCGCTGAGCCTCTGCCGCCACGGCGCTTGCTTGAGCCGTCTGCCGCCTGGTCCGTCGCCAATGTGCTGATCGGGACGCCCCCGCCTGAGCACGCGGCCGGCGGGCGCATCGCCTACAAGACCGGCACGAGCTACGGCTATCGCGACGCTTGGGCCGTCGGCTTCGACGGCAAGCGCACGATCGGCGTGTGGGCCGGGAGACCCGATGGCGCGCCGGTCGTAGGGCTGACCGGCCGCAGCGCTGCCGCACCCATCCTGTTCGATGCATTTGCCAGGTTGCCAGGAGGCTCGCACCCGCTCCCTGCCGCACCTAAAGGCGCGTTGATCGCCACCACCGCAAAACTGCCGCCGCCTCTTCAGCGCTTCTCCTCCGCGTCGGACGCCGGCCAAGCCATAGTGCCAAAGCTGCGGATCGTATTTCCACCCGACGGCGCCAGCCTCGAATTATCGGGACAGGACGGGGATAAGCTCGATCCTATGGCCATCAAGATCTCCGGCGGCACCCCGCCTCTCAACGTGCTCCTCAACGGCCTACCGCTTGGATCGCAGCGATCGGGCCGGACCTTGTTTTTCGACCCCGGTGGGCCAGGCTTCATACGGTTGACCGTGACCGACGCGACGGGCGCGGCCGACAGCGTTGCCGTAAGGCTGCAATAGCTCAGCTTGATGACGTGCCCTGCTATGAGACGCATCGCACCATCCCGCCTTCGAATGTAACCCTCATGCCGCACCTCTTCGGACCTTGCCGCTGCGATCCGCCGCGTTGGTGTTGTTACGCCGGTTAGCCTACAAGCGAGAAAATGATGGCCCCGAAGGACGTTCGCATGGCTCAAAACGCCGACGATCACGATCAAGCGTCCTTTCGCGCCGGCGCATTCATTCCGGCCGAATTCTTTCTCGCGCCCGTGTTCACGGCGATCATGCCGCGCCTCGCACCCTTCTTTCTTTTCCTTATCGGCATCGCTCTGCTCATCGCCGGACTCCGCCGGGGTCTCGGTTGGCGCGAATTCCTGACGCCAAACCCCGCGATGATCGCGCTCGCCGCGGTCGCGCTCTACGCGGCGCTGAGCGCGATCTGGGCGGCTGAACCGGATGACGCGCTGCTTAAACCGGTGCTGATGCTCGCCGCAATGGTCACAGTGTTTGCAGGCGCCAATTCCATAGCATCCCTCGAGCCCAAACGGCTGCGTCAAGCCTCTATTGCCTTGATCGCCGGGGCGCTCTGCGCCGCTTTGTTCGTTACGATAGAGTTTGTCACCGAAGGTGCCCTCACCCGTACGGCGATGAATTTCATACCGGAGTTTCGGCCTGGAAGCTTGAAGCAAGTGAAGATCGTGGACGGACACGTGACCCGCTTGAACATGTCGGAGCTCAACCAAAGCGTTGCCATCCTGGCATTTCTGCTCTGGCCTGGGCTGCTTGCGCTTTCCACTCTGCAAAGCTCCCGGCGCAAACTTTACAGCCTGCTGTTCTTTCTCGCTCTTGCCGTGCCGATCGCCCTTTCCGAGCATGAGTCCTCGCAAATCGGGCTGATCGCGTCGACGCTCATCCTGCCGCTGGCTTGGGTAAGACCGCGTGCCGTCATTCGCGCGCTCGCCGTGACCTGGTGCCTCGGCTTCGTTCTCGTGATTCCACTCGACCACCTCGCTTACAAGGCGGAACTGCATCGCGCCGAATGGTTGCCCCAATCGGCGCAAGCGAGGCTCATCATTTGGGATTACACCGCCGAGCGCTTTGCTAAGCGCCCTTGGCTCGGTATCGGGGCCGACTCGACCAAGGGCGCGAGGGAGAATGCGAAACCGCCGGAGTGGCCGGAGGGTTTTGTGTACCCGCGCGCCACCGGTCATCACGCCCACAATCTCTTCCTGCAGACATTGTACGAACTCGGCGTGGTCGGTGCGATATTGGCGGCGATCGCCGGCGCCGCCGTGATTCTGCGGATGGCATTGCTGCCCGAACAAGCCCAGCCTTACGCCGCGGCCGCCTTCACCGTCTTCGCCATTATTGCCGGCCTGGCCTGGGGCATGTGGCAAGCCTGGCTGATATGCGCCGTCGGCCTGCTGGTGCTATACCTGTTGCTGCCAGCCGCACGCTACAAAGGACCGCGCAGCAGCATGGTTTCCGGCTCTTGACGAGATGGCACGTCTGTCCAACAACGGGGTATCGCTCGAGCCCCTGATAAGCCCTTGACCAAAAAGGTCCATATCAAGACTTTCGGCTGCCAGATGAATGCGTACGATTCCGAGCGCATGGCCGAAGCGCTCGGAACCGAAGGCTATGCATCGACCGAAAATGCGGCCGAAGCCGATCTTGTGATCCTCAACACCTGTCACATCAGGGAGAAGGCGGCGGAGAAGGTCTATTCCGAGCTTGGCCGGGTGCGGCTTGCCAAAGAGCGCCGCAGGCGCGAGGGACGCGAGACGCTCGTTGCGGTCGCCGGCTGCGTCGCTCAGGCGGAAGGACCGGAAATCATGGCCCGGGCCCCTGTTGTCGACATCGTCGTGGGGCCGCAGAGCTATCACCGTCTTCCGGCCCTCGTCGCTCGGGCCGCAAACGGCGGCAAGGGCGTGGTCGCCACCGATTTTCCTGCCGAGGACAAGTTCGCGCTTTTGCCAGAGCGCGTGCGAAAGGCGACCCAGCCGTCAGCCTTCCTGACCGTTCAGGAGGGGTGCGACAAGTTCTGTACCTTCTGCGTCGTGCCCTATACCCGTGGCGCCGAATATTCGCGCGCGCCGTCGGAGATCGTTGCCGAAGCGGAGCGGCTCGGCAGGCAGGGCGCGCGAGAAATCACTCTGCTCGGGCAGAACGTCAATGCCTATCACGGCACGGAATCCGACGGCCGCTCTTGGACTCTGGCGGCGCTGTTGCGCCGGCTCGCGCAAATACCGTCAATCGCGCGATTGCGCTATACGACCAGTCACCCGCTCGATATGGACGATGATCTGATTGCGCTGTTCGCCGATGAACCGAAGCTCATGCCTTATCTGCACTTGCCCTTTCAATCGGGATCCGACCGCGTCCTCAAGGCCATGAACCGCAAGCATACGGTTGCGCACTATGAAGACGTCATCGGAAAAGTGCGCGAGGCGCGGCCCGATATCGCACTTTCGACCGACATCATCGTCGGCTTCCCTGGCGAGACCGGCCGCGATTTCGAGGAAACGATGGCGCTAGCCGAGCGGGCGCGCTTTGCCCAAGCTTTCACTTTTAAATATAGCGCGCGGCCGGGCACGCCGGCGGCAAGCCATGCCAATCAGGTTCCGGAGGCGGTGAAGCGCGAGCGTCTTTCCGCCTTGCAGACCGTGATCGACGAGCATCGCCGCGCCTTCGACCGAACCATGGTCGGACGGCGGATGCCGGTGCTGTTCGAGGGTAAGGGGCGGAAACCGGGACAGATCGCCGGGCGTTCACCATATCTACAAGCGGTCCATGTAGAGGGGCCGGAGGCGTTTATCGGTAAGATCGCCGCGGTTGACATCTCGGGCACAAGTTCGAACAGTCTCACCGGTGTGATGAAATCTGGAGTCGAATGGCGCGGGCCAGTTCAGGCGGCCGAGTGACGAACAAGGCCAGTATTCGCAAGGCATCCTCAGGGCGCGGGCGCGGAACGGCCCCGAAGCGCACCGCGGCGGCCATCAATGGCGCAAGCGAGCCGCTCGTCGTCTATTTCGACGACATGCGGCTGGTGCGCGATCTTCTCGGCGACTATGACGCGAACCTCGCCGTGCTCGAAGACCGCCTCGGGGTCGAGGCCGTGGTCAACGGCAATGCCGTGAGCCTGCGCGGGACCGGCTCCTCCTGTGTTACCGCCAAGACGGTGCTCGAGCAGCTCTACGAGCGGCTCGCGCAAGGCGAGACAATCGGGATCGGCGACGTGGTCGGCGCCATTCGTCACGCGCGCGCCGAAGAGCCGGCCGATGGGGGCGAGCCGGTCCGTCCGGTGGCTCGGCAAATACGCACGCGCAAACGCCTGATCACGGCGCGGACAACGGCGCAAAGCGCCTACCTCGCCTCGCTGCAGCAAAACGATCTCGTGTTCGCCACCGGTCCCGCCGGCACCGGCAAGACCTATCTCGCCGTTGCCTTCGCCGCCGCCTGTCTTGAGAGCGGGCAATGCGACCGGCTGGTGCTATCGCGACCGGCCGTCGAGGCAGGCGAACGGCTCGGCTTTCTTCCGGGCGACATGCGCGAAAAGGTCGACCCTTATTTGCGGCCGCTCTACGACGCGCTTTACGACGTGCTCGCACCGGAGCGGGTCGAACGCGGGCTTGCCTCCGGCGCCATTGAGATCGCCCCGCTCGCCTTCATGCGCGGCCGCACGCTGTCCCACGCCATCGTTATCCTGGACGAAGCGCAAAATTGCACGCCAGTCCAACTCAAGATGTTCCTGACCCGGCTCGGTGACGAGAGCAAAATGATCGTGACCGGCGATCCGACCCAGGTCGATCTACCGCCCGGCAACGCTTCGGGTCTGCTCGAAGCAATCGACCTTCTGCGAGGCATCGAGGAAATCGACCACATCGCCTTCACCCGCGCCGACGTTGTCCGCCGCGAATTGGTGGGGAAGATTGTCGATGCCTATGAATCCGCTCCCCTCAAGGGTGAGCGCAATGGCTGAGGGCGGCCCTAGTCCCAGACAGCCCTCCATGGCGGGCGCGGCGCTTGCGGTCGAGATCGTACGCCACGATCCGGCCTGGACGCGCGCGCAAGTCACCGACGCAATTCTGGAGCGCGCCGCACGCGCCGCGCTCAGCGCAACGACCCCCGACAGTCCCTATCGCGTCACCCTGGTTCTGACCGGCGATGAGGAGATGCGCGACCTGAACCGGCTGTGGCGCGGGCAAGATAAGGCGACCAATGTGCTGTCCTTTCCCGCCGACCCAGTCAGGGACCGGGGTTTTCTCGGCGATCTCGTGCTTGCCTACGGGACGGCAGGCAAAGAGGCGGACGAGCAGGGCAAATCGCTCTCGGACCATATCTCTCACCTCGTCATTCACGGCATGCTGCATCTGCTCGGGTTCGATCATACCGAGGACGATGAGGCCGAGCGCATGGAGACGGCCGAGCGCGCCGCGCTCGCTTCCATTGGCGTCGCCGACCCTTATGCCGAAACTGACGAGACCCGGCAGACGGAGATGTCGCCATGAGCAACGCGGCCGAGAACGGCCAGCCACAAGAGGAAACACGTCAGCCGGACGAGGAGGCATCCTGGTTCGAACGCTTGCTGCAAACCTTCGGTCTCGGTGAAGAGCCGGATCTGCGCGAGCTGATCGAGAGCGCGCTGGCCCGGAGCAAAAGCGATACGTTGAGCGTGCAAGAGCGCACCATGCTGCGCCGCATCTTGCGCTTCGGCTCGCTCACCATCGAAGACGTCATGGTGCCGCGCGCCGACATCATCGCGGTCGACGAAACGACAACCGTCGGGGAGTTGATGCATGTCTTCCGCGAGGCCGAGCATTCACGCCTGCCGGTTTATCATGAGACGCTCGACGACCCGCGCGGCATGATCCATATCCGCGATCTCATGTCGTGGATCACGACGCAGGCCGAGACCGGCGACACAGCCGCGCTCGATCTCAAGAAGGTCAACCTCAAGCGCACGGTCGGCGCGCTCACTATTACCCGGGAACTGCTATACGTGCCCGCCTCGATGTCGGTGCTGGATCTCCTACTCAAGATGCAAAAGACCCAGCTCCATCTGGCGCTCGTGGTGGATGAGTATGGCGGCACTGACGGTCTCGTTTCCATCGAGGACCTCATCGAAGAAGTGGTGGGCGAGATCGCCGACGAGCATGACGTCGAGGAAAAACCGTTGTTCCGGACCGATCCACGGCTCGGTCTCGTCGCGGATGCCCGGTTACCGATCGAGGAGCTGGAGAAGCATCTTGGAATTGCGCTCGTGTCGGATGAGCAGGAGGAGGACATCGACACGTTGGGCGGACTTGCCTTCTCCATCGCCGGCCGCATTCCGGCGCGAGGGGAGCGCGTGCACCACCCGAGCGGAATTGAGTTCGAAGTCCTCGAGGCCGATCGGCGGCGGATCAAGGCGCTTCGTATTCATATGCCCGCCGAGTCGCAGTCCGAAAAATCAGAGAGCCGGCACCCCTGATGGTGCTCGCGGCGCTTGTTCTCGGCTCCCCATTCCAAGATTAGGCAGGACGGCTGGTGCTGAGCAAAGTGCCGCACATCGTGACGCAAGCCGCGACCTGGATCGCCGGACTTCGAGGCATGCGGCGCGCCGCCGCCGCTTGCGGCCTTGGCGCTGCTTCCATTCTTGCCTTTGCGCCGGTCCATGCCTGGCCGGTTCTGTTCGTCACATTCGGCGCGTTGATTTGGCTGCTTGACGGTTGTTACGCACAGCACGAGCTCTCGAGCCTGAGGGTGAAATCCGCCGCACTCGTCGGGTTTTGCTTTGGCTTCGGATATTTCCTCGTCGGATTGTATTGGGTCGCCGAGGCTTTTCTGGTCGAACCTTGGCGGCACGGCTGGCTTCTGCCCTTCGTCATGACCGCCCTTCCCGGCGGCATGGCGCTGTTCTTCGCCGCAGCCGCGTCTCTCGCCATGCCGTTTTGGCTGCCGGGCGCCGGCAGAGTCTTCGCCCTGGCGATCGCATTCGGACTTGCCGAGTTTGCCCGCGGCCATGTGCTGACGGGGTTTCCCTGGAATCTCATCGGCTATGGGCTGCTCGGGACCTTGCCGCTGATGCAGCTTGCCGCCTTGTTCGGAGTCTACGCGCTCAGTCTTCTTGCCGTGCTTCTGTTCGCAGCACCCGCAGCAATCTTTGCCCCGGCAAAGTCGCAGCTTGCAGGCGGCCGAGGCATGACGGCGCTCGCCGGACTTTTTCTCGTTCTGCTCGCGGTCGGCTTCTGGTGGGGCGAGCGAAGGCTCAGCCTGGCCGAGTTCGCCGACACAGGTCTTCGCCTGCGCATCGTGCAGGCCAATATCGATCAGGCGGACAAGTGGCGCCCCGAGAACAGCGAGGAGATCTTCGCCGACTATCTCGGTCTTACCAAGACCGGCGGCCCATCGGCTCTCGATAACATCGACGTGGTGATCTGGCCCGAGACCGCTGTCCCCTTCCTGCTCGCCGATGTGCCCGAGGCGCTCTCCGCCATCGCCGCCATACTGCCCGAAGGGACGACGCTTCTGGCCGGATCGGCGCGGCTGCTCCAAGACCGGGACGCGCAAGGCGCGCTGGTTCGAAACCGCGTCTACAACAGCCTGCTCGTCGTTGACGATGAGGGACACGTCGCCGTCGGTTACGACAAGATTCATCTCGTCCCATTGGGGGAATATCTCCCCTTCCAAGACTTTCTCGAGAGCCTCGGCATGATGCAGCTGACCGGTGTGCGCGGCGGCTTTAGCGTCGGAACGGGTTCGCGTCTGCTGGACGTCGAGGGCATGCCGGTGGCAAGGCCGCTCATCTGTTACGAGATCATCTTCCCCGACGAAATCGCCGGGCGCGGAATGCGGCCGGAGTGGCTCCTCAACATCACGAATGATGCTTGGTTCGGATCGAGCGCAGGCCCCTATCAGCATTTTCACCAGGCTCAGGTGCGAGCGGTCGAGCGCGGCTTGCCGCTCGTCCGCGCAGCCAATACCGGCATCTCTGCGGTGATCGACCCTTACGGCCGCGTTCGCGGCGAGATCGGCCTCGGCAAACAAGGCGTCGTCGACGCCGATCTGCCCAGGGCAGGCCCTCTCACTCTTTATGTTCAGTTCGGAATGATTCTTGAGATCGCCGTATTGGCACTAGCGGCAATGGGTTGGCTTGCCTGCCATGGCCTCCGTTCAACCCCTTGATTATGCGACCATCCATGCCGCCAGTAAGCTTGACGGAGATAGTACGCGTACCTATGTACGGTCGCACCGGGGCAGGCTTCACAAGCCTGAGGGGCGGCGTTTTCAAATTGAAACATCGCGAGCAATTGAATGGCAGGGAAGAAGCCTAACCCAGTAGATGCTCATGTCGGAAGCCGGGTGCGACTGCGCCGCATGCTTCTCGGGATGAGTCAAGAGCGTCTCGGCGAAAGCATGGGACTCACATTCCAACAGGTACAGAAATACGAGAAGGGAGTGAACCGCATCGGCGCAAGCCGGCTGTTTCAGATCTCCAAGATCCTCGATGTTCCTGTCCAGTTCTTTTTCGAGGAAGCACCTAATCTCGGCAACGGAAAACAGTTGCGCGGCATGGCCGAGCCGGAATCTGAAACTTTCATTCTCGAATTTCTGAACAGCCGAGAAGGTCTCGAGCTGAACCGTGCTTTCGTCAAGATCGGCGACGCGAAGGTGCGAAAGAGTGTCGTGGACCTGGTGCGGGCGTTAAGCACCAACTAGGCAACTTCTGGATCGAGTGACTCGTTTGCCGGGCTTGACCTCAGGCTCGGTGGTTGCGAGAACCGGGCGCGTTTTGGAGGACACCGGTTCTTAGCAGGGGTGCAAAGTGTCGCGAGCGAACTACCTTTTCACCAGCGAGTCGGTCTCAGAAGGCCATCCCGACAAAGTGTGCGACCGCATTTCCGATGCGGTCGTAGACCTTTACCTCGCCGCCGACCCGTTATCGCGGGTCGCGGTCGAGGGGCTGGTTACGACCAACCGCATTGTCTTGGCCGGCGAGGTGCGCGGTCCTGAAAGCGTGACGCCGGACCTGGTCGAGCAGACCGTCCGGCGCGTGGTCCGCGACATCGGATACGAGCAAAAAGGATTTCACTGGGACCTCGCCGAGTTCGAATATTACGTGCATGGGCAGTCCGCCGATATCGCGCTTGGCGTCGATCCCAATACGGACAAGCAGAAAGATGAGGGAGCCGGCGATCAGGGCATCATGTTCGGATTCGCTTGCCGCGAGACCGAGCCGCTCATGCCGGCGCCGATCTTCTATGCCCATCGCATCTTGCACGAGATGGCCAAGGCGCGGCATAGCGGCAGGACTCCCGAACTCGGCCCCGATGCAAAGAGCCAGGTGACGCTCGCCTACGAAAACGGCAAGCCGGTCCGCGCCGATTCCATCGTCGTCTCGACCCAGCACGATGAGGATGTCAGCCAGGAGCGAGTGAAGGAGATCGTGGGCGACTTTGTCCATGAGGTCATGCCTGAGGGCTGGGTCAACGGTTCGACCAAGCTTTACGTCAATCCGACCGGACGATTTGTCATCGGCGGTCCCGACGGCGATACCGGTTTGACCGGACGAAAGATCATCGTCGATACCTATGGAGGCGCGGCGCCGCATGGCGGCGGGGCTTTCTCCGGCAAAGACCCGACCAAGGTCGACCGCTCCGCCGCTTACGCGGCGCGCTATCTGGCGAAGAATGTCGTGGCGGCCGGGCTCGCCGACAAATGTACGTTGCAACTGTCCTATGCGATCGGGGTCTCGCAGCCGCTCTCGCTCTATGTGGATCTGCACGGGACCGGCAGCGTGCCTGAGGAAACTTTAGCGAAGGTCTTGCGGCACGTCGTGGATCTGAGCCCGCGCGGCATTCGCGAGCATCTCAAGCTGAGCCGTCCCATTTACGAGCGCACCGCCGCTTACGGACATTTCGGGCGTCAGCCTGACAATGACGGCGGCTTTTCCTGGGAGCGGCTCGATCTCATCGAGCCGATCCGCGGCGAGCTCAGCTAAGCCGCAGCCCTTCATTCGCCCTGAACCAGTCATCGCGCGGCATGGTCCCGCGAGTTATCCGGCCATGTGCAAAGAAACGATGGATGCCCGGCCGAAGTCCGGGCATGAAGAAGCATGATAACCGGTGAGAAAACGGGCATGCGCGCAAGCGCGCCGTTGAGGTCTTACGGCCGGCGCAAAGCCAAACCTCTGAGCGCACGTAAAGCCCGCCTGATCGAGGACCTCCTGCCCGGCCTTCGCATCGATCTTGCCAAGGACGCGCCGAGCCCTTTGACGGCGTTGTTTCCGGTTCCGGTCGGTGAGGTGTGGCTCGAGATCGGCTTCGGCTCGGGCGAGCACCTGCTATGGCAGGCCGCGCGGCACCACGAGATCGGCTTTATCGGCTGCGAGCCCTTCATCAACGGCATGGGCAGCCTTCTCGGCGCCGTCGAAGACCGCGGGCTGGCGACGATCCGTGTCCATGACGGTGACGCGCGCGAGGTTCTCGCCTGGCTTCCGGCCGGCTCGATCGGCCGGATTTTCCTCCTCTTCCCCGATCCCTGGCCGAAGAAGCGCCACCAGAAGCGGCGGCTTCTCGCGCCTGAGACGATCGGCGAATGCGCCCGGGTGCTGGTTTCGGGCGGCGAATTCAGATTTGCCTCCGATAGCGGCGATTATGCCGCAGAAGCGCTTCTCCTCATGCGCAAAAGCGGTGCTTTCGCCTGGACCGCAGAGCGGGCGGACGATTGGCGGGGGCGTCCTTCCGACTGGCCGGGAACGCGCTATGAGCGGAAATCTTCGAGCGAAGGGCGCAAAGCCGTTTATCTTGCGTTCACCCGCCTCTGAGCGGCGGTCGCAAGGGTGCTTGAAAGCCTGGAAAAAGCTCGTATATTACGCCTGAACTCATGATTGATTTGATCAGGGGTGGGCCGCGGCCCGCTCCTTTTTGTTAGGTTCATCGCCTTCCCGCGCCCCGCGCGGGGATCATGGCCCGCAGCCGATGTCGAGCTTTGCCGGCAATGCCGATCAAAGATTTGCTCCCGAGACGGGGCCGGCGCGAACGATCGCCGATCTTGCAGAGCCCGTGCTTGGCGAGCTCGGGTTCCGGCTGGTCAGGGTCAAGATCTCAGGGCGCGATGGAGGCACGGTGCAAATCATGGCCGAACGGCCAAGCGGTGAGATGACGGTAGAGGATTGCGCCACAATCAGCCGGGCGCTGGCGCCCGTTCTCGACGCTTACGATCCGATGCCTGGCTCGTACCATCTCGAAGTCTCGTCTCCGGGCATCGACCGGCCATTGGTCAGACCGAGCGACTTTGCGCAATGGGCGGGTCACGAAGCAAAGGTCGAGCTGAAGGAATTGGTCGACGGGCGCAAGCGCTTCAGGGGCGTGATCGAAGGCATCGCGCGCGACGAAGTGCGGCTTCGAATCGAGCTTGAAGGCAAGGCCGAACCTGTGGTGATCGGCCTTCCCTTTACGCTCATCGGGGAAGCAAAGCTGATCGCGGATATTGACGGGTTGAGAGCAGACCTTTCCGGCAAGAAGTCCGTGCATTGAGACGACGTTGGAGCATGCACGGGTGCGTGCAGTGCTTCCGCCAGAACGATAACGATGGAGGTTAGAGATGGCTCAGGCAGGCGTTAGCGCCAACAGGCTCGAGCTTTTGCAGATCGCCGAGGCGGTCGCGCGCGAGAAAGCGATCGACCGCCAAGTGGTCATCACCGCCATGGAGGACGCGATCCAAAAGGCGGCGAAATCCCGCTATGGCAGCGAGAACGAGATCAAGGCCGAGGTCGACCCCAAGACCGGCGAGATCAGTCTCGCGCGGCTGCTCGAGGTGGTCGAGGACGTCACGCTCGAGGCGGCGCAAATTTCGCTCAACGAGGCGCGGACCCGCAATCCCGAGGCGCAGATCGGCGATTTCATTGCCGAACCCCTGCCTCCGCTCGATTTCGGCCGGGTCGCGGCGCAAAACGCCAAGCAGGTCATCGTGCAAAAGGTGCGCGAAGCCGAGCGCGACCGGCAATACGACGAATACAAGGACCGGGTCGGAGAAATCGTCAACGGCATCGTCAAGCGCGTCGAATACGGCAACGTGATTGTCGATCTCGGCCGGGCCGAAGCCATCGTGCGCCGCGACGAGACATTGCCGCGCGAAAACTTCCGCTATGGCGATCGCATCCGCGCTTATGTCTATGACGTGCGCCGCGAGCAGCGAGGCCCGCAGATCTTCCTGTCGCGCACTCACCCCGAATTCATGGCCAAGCTGTTCGCGCAGGAAGTGCCCGAGGTCTATGAGGGCATCGTCACCATCAAATCGGTGGCGCGCGATCCGGGCAGCCGGGCCAAGATCGCCGTCATTTCGCGCGATGCGTCGATCGACCCGGTCGGCGCGTGCGTCGGCATGCGAGGCAGCCGCGTGCAGGCCGTGGTGAACGAGCTTCAGGGCGAGAAGATCGACATCATTCAATGGTCGCCCGATGCGGCAACTTTCATCGTCAACGCGCTGGCCCCGGCCGAAGTCGTTAAAGTCGTGCTGGACGAGGACGCCGAGCGCATCGAAGTCGTGGTTCCCGATCAGCAATTGTCGCTGGCCATCGGCCGCAAGGGCCAGAATGTGCGGCTCGCGTCCCAGCTTACAGGTTGGGACATCGACATCATGACCGAGGCCTCGGAATCCGAGCGCCGTCAGGCGGAGTTCACGGAGCGCTCGGCGACTTTCCAGGAAGCGCTCGACGTGGACGAAGTCATCGCCCAGCTGCTCGCCTCGGAAGGATTCAGCTCGGTCGAGGAGGTGGCTTTTGTCGAGCCGGCCGAAATCACCTCGATCGAGGGCTTTGACGAGAACACCGCAAGCGAGATTCAGACGCGGGCGCGCGAGCATTTGGAGAGGGTCGAGGCCGAGCTTGACGCGAAGCGCAAGGAGCTCGGCGTCGCCGATCAGCTTGCCGAGGTCCCCGGAGTGACCACGGCGATGCTGGTCACGCTTGGCGAGAACAACATCAAGACGGTCGAGGACCTCGCCGATTGCGCCACCGATGACCTGGCCGGCTGGAGCGAGCGCCAGGAGAAGGAAACGGTTCGTCATGACGGCGTCCTCGACGGCTTCGGGCTGACACGGAGCCAGATCGAGGACTTGATCTTGGCCGCCCGGGTCAAGGCCGGGTGGATCGACGAGGCCGATCTTGCGCCGCCGCCGCCGCCCGAGGACGAGGCCGAGGCCGAGGAGGGTACGGCCGAAGAGACCGAATTGGGCGCCGCACAGACGCCAAACGTCGCGAACCCCTCATGAGGGCGCTGGGAGACCATATTTGCAGAACGCAGCGGCTGAACACGAACACAACGCCGAAAGGCACGCGGACGAGAACGTCCGCCGCTGCGCTGTTACGCGCGCGCGGAGGCCCAAGGACGAACTGATTCGCTTCGTGCTCGACCCCGGGGGCACTGTCGTCCCCGATATTCGGGAGAAATTGCCAGGCCGCGGCGTCTGGCTGACCGCGACGCAAGAGGCCGTGGCGCAAGCGGTGAAGCGCAAGGTTTTTGCCGGAGCGCTGAAAAGCGAGGCCAAAATCCCAGAAGGGCTCGCCACACAGATCGATCGCCTTCTCGTTGAAGACGCTTTGTCGGCTCTGGCCCTTGCCAATAAGGCCGGTCAAGCGTCTTTCGGCTATGCCAAAGTCGAGGAGATCGTCGCCGGCGGCAGCCTGTTGGTTCTGATCCACGCCCGGGAAGCGGCGGAAGACGGCTGCCGCAAGCTCGACGGCAAGGCCCGCAGCGCGCATGGCGGCCGTGCAATTCCGGCGATTCGCGCCTTAAGCACGGCCGAATTGAGTTTGGCAACGGGCCGTACAAATGTGATACATGCTGCGCTCATCCAGGGCGGAGCCGCTCAGAGAGTCCTCTCGGCAGTCCGGCGCTTAGAGCGCTACCGGAGAGGCGGGGCCGCGTTTGCAGCCCAGAACGGAACGGATACGGACGAAGAATGAGTGAGACGAACGAGACCGAAGGCAAGACCGCTCGCGGCGCGCGCAAGATGACGCTCAATGTGCGCCGGACAGTGGAGTCCGGCCATGTGCGGCAGAGCTTCAGCCACGGCCGTTCGAAATCCGTCCTGGTCGAGAAGAAAAAGCGCCGCTCGCTCGGCCCAGCCGGCACGGCCCAGCCCGCCGAGGAGGAGCCGAAACCGCGCGTTGCCAAAAAGACCGCGGAGAAGGCAAAGCCGGCCGCAGAAGAGGCTCAGACGGGCCGCGCCCGCGTGGTGCTTCCGCAGCTTTCAGAAGATGAAAAAGACGCGCGCAAGAAAGCGCTTGCCGACGCGCGCCAGCGCGATGCTCTAGAGCGCGAGAAGGCCAAGGAGACCGTCGTCCTTGAGCAGGTGACCGAGGAAGAGCAGGCCAAAGAGCGCAAAGAAGCGGAGGAGCGCAAGCGCAAAGAAGACGAAGAGAGGCAGGAAGCCGAGGCCAAAGCGGCCAAAGCCGGCGAGGAGCCCGCGCGCAAACACCTTCCCAAGCAGGAGGCCGACGAGCCGGCCCGTCCGGCGGATCTGCGCCACAAGAAGAGTGCCGTGGCGCCTAGGCGCGGCGAAGAGCGCAGAGTCAGGGGCCGGCTCACGATCACCAACGCGCTTGACGAGGAACAGCGTCAGCGCAGCCTTGCCTCGCTAAAGCGCCGTCAAGAACGGCAGAAAAAGCAGACCACCGGCCCGCAGACACAGGCAAAAATCCAGCGCGATGTCGTGATCCCGGAAGTCATCACCATTCAAGAACTCGCCAACCGCATGGCCGAGCGAGGCGTCGACGTCATCAAATATCTGATGAAGGACGGCGCCATGCACAAGATCACCGACGTGATCGATTCCGACACCGCTCAGCTCATTGCCGAGGAGTTTGGCCATACCGTACGGCGCGTCTCCGAGGCCGATGTCGAGGAAGGCTTTATCGGCGCGGACGATCGTACCGAAGATCTTAAGTCGCGGGCGCCCGTGGTCACCATCATGGGCCATGTCGATCACGGCAAGACCTCTCTGCTCGACGCCGTACGCGCGGCTAACGTGGTCTCTCAGGAAGCCGGCGGCATTACCCAGCATATCGGCGCCTACCAGGTCGAAACGCCGGCAGAGCAGAAAATCACCTTCATCGACACGCCGGGCCACGAAGCCTTCACGGCGATGCGCGCCCGCGGTGCCAAAGTCACCGATCTCGTGATTCTCGTGGTGGCCGCCGACGACGGTGTGAAACCGCAGACGGTCGAAGCGATCAATCACGCCAAGGCCGCCGGGGTTCCGTTGATCGTGGCCATCAATAAGATCGACAAGCCGGGCGCCGATCCCAAGCGCGTGCGCACCGATTTGCTGAACCATGAGATCGTGGTCGAAAGCCTTGGCGGCGACACGCTCGAGATCGAAGTCTCGGCGAAAGAGAAGACCGGTCTGGACAAGTTGCTCGAGGCCGTTCTGCTGCAAGCCGAAGTGCTCGAACTCACCGCCAATCCCGACCGTCCCGCCGAAGGCGTGATCGTCGAGGCCAAGCTCGAGCGCGGCCGGGGGCCGGTGGGCACGGCCCTGATCCAGCGCGGTACGCTTAAGCTCGGGGACCTCATTGTCGCCGGCCAGGCCTGGGGCCGCGTGCGGGCGCTCATCAACGATGTCGGCGAACAGGTGAAGGAAGCGGGTCCTTCGGTCCCGGTCGAGGTGCTCGGATTCGACTCAGCACCCGAGGCCGGCGATCCGTTTGCCGTGGTGGAAAACGAAGCCCGTGCCCGCGAAATTACCGATTACCGCTCGCGCGAGCGGCGCAAGCGGCTTGCCGTTGCAGGCGCCCGCGGCAGCCTCGAGCAGATGATGAACCAGCTGAAAGAGGCTGACATCAAAGAGTTCCCGCTCGTCGTCAAAGGCGACGTGCAAGGCTCGGTGGAAGCCATCACATCGGCGCTCGCCAAAGTCAGCACCGACGAGGTCATGGCCCGCATCGTTCACGCCGGCGTTGGCGGCATCACCGAGTCAGACATATCGCTGGCGGCGACCGCGGGCGCGGTGGTTCTTGGCTTCAACGTGCGGGCCAATGTTCAAGCCCGCGAGGTGGCCGAGCGCGAGGGTGTCGAGATCCGCTACTACGCGGTGATCTACGACCTCGTCGACGACATCAAGAAAGCTATGTCCGGTCTGCTCGCGCCGACGGTGCGCGAGACGTTCCTCGGCAATGCGGAGGTCCTCGAAGTCTTCGCCATCTCCAAAGTGGGCAAGGTGGCTGGCTGCCGCGTGACCGAGGGCAAGGTCGAGCGCGGCGCTCAAGTACGGCTCATTCGCGACAATGTCGTGGTGCATGAGGGCAAGCTGTCCACGCTCAAGCGCTTTAAGGACGAAGTGCGCGAGGTGGTAGCCGGTCAGGAATGCGGGATGGCCTTCGAAGGCTATCAGGACATGCGCCAGGGCGACGTTATCGAGTGTTTCCAGGTCGAACACGTCCAGCGCTCGCTCTGATCACTTTCCGGTATGATAGCCTGTCCGGACCCCTTCGGAGGGCGTTCGCGTCCGTGGATTTCGGCACGAGGCAGGCTCGAAGGCCTGAGGCTTAAAACCATGATCAATCGCGACAAGAGCAAAGCGCCCTCTCAGCGCCAGCTGAAAGTGGGAGAACTGATCCGGCACGCGCTCGCCGAAATCTTCGCCCGCGGCGAGATTGCCGACGACGTGTTGAACCGGCACTCGCTGACCGTGCCTGAAGTGCGGATGTCTCCCGACCTCAAGCTCGCCACGGCCTTCGTCTTGACGCTTGGCGGCAGCGAGGCGCAAGAGGCGGTCGACCATCTCAACCAGCACAAACGCTATTTGCGCGGCCTGCTGGCCAAGCGCGTCAACCTGAAATTCATGCCTGAGTTGAGGTTCAAAGTGGATACCTCGTTTGCATCCTCAGCACGCATCGACGAACTGCTGGCGCGGCCCGAGGTCGCCCGCGATCTTGACGGCTAGAACGGGAGCGACCGGGCAAAGATGGCGCGGCGGCGCAAAGGGCTCCCAGTCAATGGCTGGCTCATCTTCGACAAGCCGCAAGGAATGACCTCGACGCAGGCCGTGTCGCGGGTGAAACGGCTCTATCAGGCGGCCAAGGCCGGGCACGCCGGCACGCTCGATCCGCTTGCCACCGGCGTGCTCCCGATCGCGCTTGGCGAGGCAACCAAGACCGTCCCGTTTGTCGTGGACGGCAGCAAAGCGTACCTTTTCACCGTGCGCTTCGGGTCCGAGACCGACACCGACGACGCCGAGGGAAAGGTGGTGGCAAGGAGCGATCGCCGGCCCTCACGCACTGAAATCGAGGACAAGCTCGCCGGCTTCACCGGCGACATCGAACAAGTGCCTCCCCGCTACTCCGCGCTCAAGATCGACGGCGCCCGTGCTTACGACCTGGCGCGCGACCAAGAAGAGTTCGAACTTGCGCCACGGCGCGTGTCGATCGACTGGATCAAACTTGTCGACCGTCCGGACGAGGGTGCTTGCGTTCTCGAGGCGTGCTGCGGCAAGGGCACTTATGTGCGGGCTCTGGCCCGCGATCTCGGCCGCGCGCTTGGATGCTACGGTCACGTCGAGGCGCTGCGCCGCACCCGGGTCGGACCCTTCGCGGAGGATCGCGCCGTGCCTCTTGCGGCGCTCGAAGAGCGCGCCGAGACCGGGCTCAACGAAGCGCTTATGGACGTTCTCGACCCGGTTGAGACCGCGCTTTGCGATCTTCAAGCCCTTGCCGTATCGGGACCGGATGCCGACAGGCTTAGACGGGGTCAACCCATGTTGTTGCGGGGCCGGGACGCCCCGATCGTCGAGGGCGCGGTCTACGCGATGGCGCGGGGCACCTTGGTCGCGCTTGGGGAAGTGGAGCGCGGCGAACTGAGGCCCAAACGGATCTTCAACCTGCCGCCGCGAAGCGCAGGCCACCGATTGCGGGAAGAGTGACCCGGAAAGGCCAACAAATTCCGCTGGTCTCGCGGCGGATAATCCCTATAGTGCGGCCATCGCGCGGGGGCCATTCCCCCCGTGCCTGACCCGACCGTGCTGGACGACATCCCGGCCCGGCCTAGACAAACCCCAAACCAAAAGGACGTCCCGATGTCGATTAGCGCTGAGCGCAAGCAAGAACTCATCCAGGAATACGCAACCAAGTCAGGCGACACCGGGTCCCCGGAGGTCCAGGTCGCGATCCTGACCGAGCGGATTGCCAATCTCACCGAGCATTTCAAGACGCACGGTAAAGACAATCATTCGCGCCGGGGGCTGCTCAAGATGGTCAGCCAGCGGCGGCGGTTGCTCGATTACGTCAAGGCCTCCGACGAGGACCGTTACCAGAAGCTCATCAACCGGTTGGGCATCCGTCGGTGACCGCGGCCCAAGCGGGTGAGCCCGCAATCGAGCTTTCGAACAAACTACCGGCAGCGCTTTCGGCCTTGGGCCATGAAAGTCGCCTAACCCCGGTTCACGCATGTGGGATATCATCATGTTCAAGAAAGAGACTGTAGAAATTGAATGGGGGAACCGCCCCCTCACGCTTGAGACCGGCCGCATCGCCCGTCAGGCCGATGGCGCTGTGCTCGCGACCTATGGCGAGACCACCGTTCTTGCCACCGTCGTTTCCGCCAAGGAAGAAAGACCCGGCATCGACTTCTTCCCGCTGACCGTCAACTACCAGGAAAAGACCTTTGCGGCGGGCAAGATCCCCGGCGGTTATTTCAAGCGCGAAGGCCGCCCCACCGAGAAGGAAACATTGACGTCGCGCCTGATCGACCGGCCGATCCGGCCGCTCTTCGCCTCGGGCTTCAAGAACGAGACGCAAGTGATCGCCACCGTTCTCTCCCATGACATCGAGAACGATCCCGACATTGTGGCCATGGTGGCGGCCTCGGCTGCACTGACCCTTTCCGGCGTTCCGTTCCTCGGACCGATTGGGGGCGCCCGCGTCGGCTATATCGGGGGCCAATATGTGTTGAACCCGATGATCGACGAGATGCCCGAGAGCACGCTGGATCTCGTGGTGGCCGGCACGGCCGATGCGGTGCTGATGGTCGAATCCGAGGCCAAGGAGCTGTCCGAGGAAATCATGCTCGGCGCCGTGATGTTTGGCCAGAAGCACTTCCAGCCGGTGATCGACGCCATCGTCAAGCTTGCCGAGCGTAGCGCCAAGGAGCCTTGGGACCTGAAACCGAAGGATAACGCCGAGCTGGTGCAGCGTATTCGCGAGCTTGGCGAGAGCGGCCTTCGCGACGCCTATACGATCGCCGCCAAGCAGGAGCGTCGCGACGGCATCGGCGCTGTCAAGGACAAGGTCGTCGAGGCGCTCGTCCCGGCCGATGACGACGGAACCGAAGCCGCCAAAGTGTCGAGCGCCTTCAAAGAGGCCGAGAAGGAGATCGTCCGTTCCGGGATCCTCGACAGTAACAAGCGCATCGACGGTCGCGATCTCAGCACGGTCAGGCCCATCGTTTGCGAAGTCGGCATCCTGCCCCGTACTCATGGCAGCGCGCTGTTTACCCGTGGCGAGACACAGGCGCTTGCGGTCGCCACGCTTGGCACCGGCGAGGACGAACAATTCGTCGACGCGCTCCAAGGCACTTATAAAGAGACCTTCATGCTGCACTACAATTTCCCGCCCTATTCGGTCGGCGAAACCGGCCGCATGTTGTCCCCGGGCCGGCGCGAGATCGGTCACGGCAAGCTTGCCTGGCGCGCCATCCATCCCGTTCTGCCGGACCGCGACAGCTTCCCCTACACGATCCGCATCGTGTCGGAGATCACCGAGTCGAACGGGTCTTCGTCTATGGCCACGGTGTGCAGCTCATCGCTCGCCATGATGGACGCCGGCATTCCGCTCAAGCACCCGGTCGCAGGCATCGCCATGGGCTTGATCAAGGAAGGCGAGCGGTTCGCCGTTTTGTCGGACATCCTCGGCGACGAGGACCATCTCGGCGACATGGATTTCAAGGTCGCGGGCACCTCCGACGGCATCACCTCGCTCCAGATGGATATCAAAATCACCGGCATCACCGAGGAGATCATGAAGGTGGCGCTCGATCAGGCGCGCGATGGCCGCATCCATATCCTCCACGAGATGAACAAGGCGCTTAACGAGGCAAGACCCGAGCTTGGCGAGCATGCACCGCGCATCGAGACGATTCACATTCCAACCGACAAGATCAGAGAGGTGATCGGCTCGGGCGGTTCGGTGATCCGCGAGATCGTCGCCGAGTCGGGCGCCAAGATCGACATCTCTGACGACGGCACGGTGAAGATCGCCTCGGCCAAGGCCGATTCGATCAAGGCCGCGGTCGATCGCATCAAGGCGATCGCGGCAGAGCCTGAGGTCGGCGAGATCTACCGGGGCAAAGTCGTCAAAGTGATGGAGTTCGGCGCCTTCGTGAACTTCTTCGGCGCGCGCGACGGGCTGGTCCATATTTCGCAGCTTGCCGAAGGCCGCCCCAAGACCGTCACCGAAATCGTCAAGGAAGGCGATGAAGTGTGGGTCAAGCTGCTTGGCTTTGACGACCGCGGCAAGGTCAGACTGTCGATGAAGGTCGTCGATCAGAAGACCGGCAAGGAGATCGCCAGAGCCGAAGCTGGGTGAGGCCACCCTTCAAGTTTCAGCGGGGCGCCTTCAGCGCCCCTTTTTATTAGGCGCCTTATTGGGCGTCTTGGGCGTCCTTGTTCATCACACAGCGCCAGCCGATGACGAAATAGCGGTTGTTCTGTTTCTGCCAATCGTTGGACTTGTCGCCGCCCTGCTTGATGCAGCTCACGACGTCAGGAGCCGACGCTCCAGGCACGGTGAACTCCTGGCACTTCTCGGGCGTGGCCAAGAGACATACCAT
>CAZFYL010000001.1:0-8183 GCA_964523345.1 uncultured Methyloceanibacter sp. | reverse complement strand
GGCGTGGCCAAGAGACATACCATAACAACGAGTTGGGCCATGCCGTTCTCCTTGTCTAACCTTTGGCGGTGCGTTACCGGGCCGGAAGGCCGGATCGCGTTGGGAGCGAGTAACATCCCAAGCCGCTCCGGTGTCAATATCGTTAAGGCCTCAACTTTTATTGAGCCGCCTCACGCGGCGGCGTCTTTTCGTCAGGAGCCTCTTCTTCACCCACTTGCTCGATCGATTTGAGCGCGGGAAGACTGGGCATGGCCAGGGTCGAATAGCCGCAATCGACGAAATGCACTTCGCCGGTGACCGCGCCGGACAGATCCGACAAGAGATAGAGCGCCGCCCCGCCGACCTCATCGAGCGTCGGCGAGCGTTTCATCGGCGCGTAGCGCTGCTGGAAATGGAACAGGGTGCGGGCGTCCGAGATACCGGCACCGGCCAGCGTTCGCATCGGGCCGGCCGACAAGGCGTTGACTCTGATCCCTTGCGGGCCGAAATCGGAGGCGAGATAGCGGACGCTGGTTTCGAGCGCCGCCTTGGCGACACCCATGACGTTATAGCAAGGCACCACCCGGGTCGCGCCACCATAGGTCAGGGTGAGCAGCGAACCTCCTCGCGGCATCAGCTCGGCGGCCAATTTGCTCACCTCGGTAAAGGAGAAACACGAGATCACAAGAGTGTGCTCGAAATTCTTACGGGTCGTGTCGCAATAGCGGCCTTTGAGCTCGTTGCGGTCGGAAAACGCGAGCGCATGCACGACGAAGTCAAGCGAGCCCCACTTCTTTCTGATGACCTCAAAGACCCGCTCAACGCTTTGCAAGTCTTCGACATCGGCCTCCTCGATGATCGGGGAGCCGATGGATTGGGCCAGCGGGACGGCGCGGCGTCCGAAAGCGCCGCCTTGATAGGAGAAGGCGAGCTCGGCGCCTTGTCCGTGCAGCACCCGCGCAATACCCCAGGCGATCGAGCGGTCGTTGGCGACGCCCATCACCAACCCTCTCTTCCCTGCCATCAACGGCCCAGGTTCAGCGATATCTTTTTTTGTTGCCATCATGCTTACTCTGGTAGTGGGCCAGGCCCACATCACTCCTTTTCATCATCAATTCATCCGGCGAAAAACCAGGGTGGCGTTGGTCCCGCCGAAGCCGAAGCTGTTCGACATGACACTGTCGATCGAGACATTATCCTGGCGCTTGCGCACGATGGGCACGTCGGAACAGTCCGGATCGATCGTGTCGATATTGGCGGATTCGCAAATAAAACCGTTGTTCATCATCAGCAACGAGTAAATCGCCTCATGGGCGCCGGCGGCCCCAAGTGAATGGCCGGTGAGCGATTTGGTCGCGCTGATCGGGGGGCAGTTGTCGCCAAACACCTCGCGGATCGCCTCGATCTCCTTGACGTCGCCGATCGGCGTCGAGGTGGCATGAGGATTGATGTAGTCGATGCGGTCGACATTCTGCATGGCCATGCGCATGCAGCGCACCGCGCCCTCGCCTGAAGGCTGCACCATGTCGTAACCGTCGGAGGTCGCGCCATAGCCGACCAGCTCGCCGTAGATTCGGGCGCCGCGCGCCTTGGCGTGCTCGAGCTCCTCCAGCACCACCACGCCCGCGCCTCCGGCGATAACGAAGCCGTCGCGGTCGGCATCATAAGCGCGGCTCGCGACTGCAGGGCGGTCGTTGAAATCCGACGACATCGCATTCATCGCGTCGAACAGCACGGAGAGCGTCCAATCGAGCTCCTCGCCGCCCCCGGCAAACACGATGTCCTGCTTGCCCAATTGGATAAGCTCGGCCCCGTTGCCGATGCAGTGGGCCGAGGTCGAACATGCCGACGAGATCGAATAGCTCACGCCCTTGATGTGGTAAGGCGTGGAAAGTGTTGCCGAGTTGGTCGAGCACATGGCCTTCGGCACTTCGAACGGCCCGACCTTCTTCGGTCCCCTGTTGCGGGTGGTATCGGCGGCCTGGACGATCGCGCGCGTCGAGGGGCCACCCGAGCCCATGATCAGGCCGGTGCGGTCGTTTGAGATGTCGTCCTCTTCGAGACCTGCATCGCGGATTGCCTGCTCCATCGCCAGGTAGTTCCAGGCGGCACCCGCCCCCATGAAGCGGCGCACCTTGCGATCGATCATGGCTTCCCAATCGATCTTGGGTGCGCCATGCACCTGGCAGCGAAAGCCGAGCTCGGCATAGGTGTCGGCTTTGACGATGCCGGACTTTGCTTCGCGCAGGGAGGCGAGCACCTCTTGGGCGCTGTTACCGATGGACGACACAATGCCCATCCCCGTCACGACCACACGTTTCATCGGGTCAAGATCCTAGGAAGCAGGCGCCGCTATGAGCGAAAAAGCGTCAGACACCGGCGGGTGCGGCTTCGTCCGCCTCGAAAAGTCCGACTCTCAAATCCTTGGCAGTATAGATGGTCTCGCCGTCCGCCTTTAACCAGCCATCGCCGGTCCCGAGCGTGAATTTGCGCCGGATGACACGTTTCAGCTCGACGACGTATTGGAGTTTCCTCACATCCGGCAACACCATGCCCGAAAATTTCACCTCGCCTACGCTCAAGGCGCGGCCCTTCCCCGGTGCGCCGAGCCAACCGAGAAAGAATCCGAGAAGCTGCCACAGCGCGTCGAGCCCAAGGCATCCCGGCATCACCGGATCGCCCTTGAAATGGCAAGGGAAGAACCAGAGATCGGGCTTCACGTCGAGCTCGGCCACGATCCGGCCCCGGCCATGCTCGCCCCCCTCTTCCTTGACCTCGCAGATGCGGTCGAACATGAGCATCGGCGGAAGCGGCAGCTGGGGGTTACCGGGACCGAACAATTCGCCGCGCGCGCAGGCCAAAAGGTCATCGTAATCAAACTGATCGCGCCGCTCTGACATCGATTTTGGCTTCCTCCGGCCTCTCCAGGGTTTGCTTCCTAACATAGACGCAAGCCCTTCAAAAGCCCGCGTGAACCCGGGTTTGCGGCGGCGGCGGAGCGGGCCTTTAGCGCCAAAATGGGCGCTCGCCGGGCTCGGGCGGCTCTCCTGGGCGCAAAAGCCAAGTTGACGCAGATCAGGGGAGGCAACGTTGCGGTCCGATAGGGATTGCGCCTATATTTGGTATAGGTCTCGCAAGACATGGGTCACTGAGATGCATCGGTCGCCTTCGGGCCCGGAAAAGGTGCCAGCCGAATTGACGTTGGGAGAGGTCGCCAGAATTCTGCGCCGGGCAGGACTGAGGCCGACACGCCAACGCGTCGCGCTTGCCCATTTGCTGTTCGCAGGTGGCGACCGCCACATCACGGCCGAGTCGCTGCATGACGAGGCGCTGGTGCAAAAGGTGCCTGTGTCGCTTGCGACCGTTTACAACACGCTGCACCAGTTTACCGCCGCCGGACTGCTGCGCGAGGTCGCGGTCGAAGGCGCCAAGGCCTATTTCGATACCAACACGTCAAATCACTATCATTTCTTCTGCGAGCATTCCGGTCAGCTCTTGGACATCGATACCGGGTCGATCCGCATCGAGGGGCTGCCCGAAGCGCCGGAAGGCACGACCATTTCGCGCGTCGACGTGCTGGTTCGCCTCGTCGACAAACGCTGACGCGCGATCGCGCTACTTCACTTCTTCGCCGCGATAGACGCCCCACAGCTTGTCCTGCTGCACGTAGCCGGTGTAGTCGTCGACCGAGACATTGCACCACTCCCCGTCGCAAGACAGAACGTTGCCGAGCACGCCCGATTGAAGCGCCGCCACGGCGCGCGCACTGGTCGATTTGGAATTGTAAAGGGGGACGCTTTCTTCGCCATTCGTCCACGGCGCGACCAGCACGGTGCGCCGGGCACTGAGCAAGCTATGAAACACCCAGCCGTCGGCCCCTTCGCTGTCGCGGACGCGCCGCCAATTCTCCGATTCGGCGATGATCTCGACGGGCAGACCGGCACGGGAGAACACCCAGATGATGGCCTGATCGGTGCTCGGTCCTCTGCGCACGTTGACCTTGTCGGATTTCAGACTGACGAAGCGGGGAAGGGGGAGCGCCGTCTTGCCGGGAGAGACGGCGGCGTGCTGCTGAGCGCCACCGTCCGCGGCCTGCGCTCTGCCACCCGCAAGGGTCAGCGCCAGGGCCGCCGCTATGGCGATCGAGCTCAGATGCCTCACCGTCTTACCCCCGCATGGTCTTGGTCGATCCGATCCCTTTGGGCGGGCCGCCCCCGAATCGGCTGGGCCTCAGCCTTGAATGGCCCAGAAAAGTGAACGGATCGTGGCTTTGGGCCAAGATGACGCTTTTCCTGGCAAAGCGGCTTCTGTAAGAGAAGGCGGCGCGCTTCGCCAGAAGCGACCGACCGCACGCGGAAGGTTTCCTTCCGCCTCAAATCCTAACTGGACCGGTAATGGCTGAACGACCACTTGTTATCGTCACGCGCAAACTCCCCGATGTCGTGGAAACGCGACTCCGGGAGCTGTTCGACGCCAGGCTCAATCTCGAAGACAAGCCGTTCACGCGCGACGAGCTGATTGACGCCGTCAAGACCGCCAATGTGCTGGTGCCGACGGTCACCGACCGGATCGATCGCGGGTTGCTGAGCCAGGCCGGACCGGACCTCAAGCTGATCGCCCAGTTCGGCACCGGGGTGGACAATATCGACCTCGAAACCGCCCGGAACCGGTCGATCCTGGTCACCAACACGCCCGGCGTGCTGACCGAGGACACGGCCGACATGACCATGGCCTTGATCCTCGCGGTGCCGCGGCGGTTGACCGAGGGTGCGGCACTGCTCAAGAGCGGCGCCAATGGCTGGCACGGCTGGTCGCCAACCTGGATGCTCGGTCACCGCATTTACGGCAAGCGGCTCGGTATCGTCGGCATGGGCCGGATCGGCCAGGCCGTGGCCAGGCGCGCCAAGGCCTTCGGCCTTCAGATCCACTACCACAACCGGCGCCGGGTCACGCCCGACGTCGAGAAGGAGCTCGAGGCCACCTATTGGGACAGCCTCGATCAGATGCTCGCGCGCATGGATATCGTCTCCATCAACTGCCCGCACACGCCGGCGACTTATCATCTGCTGTCGGCGCGCCGGCTCGCGCTGTTGAAACCGTCGTCCTATATCGTGAACACCGCACGCGGCGAAGTGATCGACGAGAACGCGCTTGCGCGCATGATCGACAATAGCGAACTTGCCGGAGCCGGGCTCGACGTGTTCGAGCACGAGCCCGCGGTGAACCCGAAGCTTCTGAAGAGCAGCAAAGTCGTGGTCCTGCCGCATATGGGCTCGGCCACGCTCGAGGGCCGCATCGACATGGGCGAGAAGGTCATCATCAATATCAAGACCTTCCTCGACGGCCACGCGCCGCCCGATCGCGTCCACCCGGCAATGTTCTAGGCACACTCCGTTCGGCCGACCGGAGGCAGCTCGGGCGAGCGCACATGCTCGGGGCGGAAGCCCATGCCGATGAGCCGCGCCGGGATGCGGCGCAGCACGGGAAAGCGATTGAGCAGCGTGAAGATGAACGGCGGCCGCGGCTGCGCGGTCATGCCGAGAACGTTGCTGATGATGCGCTTTTGCACGAAGAGCTGAAACGCTTGCGTCATCTCGACGGGCCAGCGCCGCCGCGCCTGCACCTTGGCAAGCACATCCTCGGTCACGCGGCCCGCGCGGAGCGGCTCCCAGAGGATATTGGCGGCTGCCACCGCGTCCTGAACGGCGAGATTGATGCCGACGCCGCCGACCGGCGACATGGCGTGAGCGGCGTCGCCGATGCACAACAACCCCTGCCGGTACCAGCGCTTCAGGCGGTCGACGCAGACCGTGAGCAGCTTCACATCGTCCCATGAGGCGATCTCGCCGACGCGGTCGGAAAGCGCCGGATTGAGCGCCACGATCTCCTTGCGGAACGTTTCGATCCCTTGGGCGCGTAACGCCTCGAAGCCACCTTTAGGGATGACGAAGGCGCACTGCCAATAGTCCCCGCGATTGAGCATGATGAAGATGCGCCCCGCTTGAAACCGGCCGAGCGTCTCGGATCCGTCGCCGGCGTGTTGGGACAGACGGAACCACAGCACGTCCATCGGCGCGCCGAAATCCTCGACCTCGAGTTCTGCCAGGGCGCGCAGCGTCGAGTGCCTGCCATCGGCGCCGACAACCAGCGAGGCCCGGACTTCGAGCAAACCTTCCGGAGTTTTGGCTTGGACACCCGTGACCCTATCGCCCTCCATCAGCAGGCCGTCGGCGTCGGCCTGCATGCGCAAATGAAACCCCGGATAGCGTTTGCCGTGTTCGGCGAGGAAATTGAGAAAGTCCCATTGCGGGATAAAGGCGATGAAGCCGCAACGCGTGGGAAGGTGGGTGAAATCGGCCAATGTGATCGTCTCATCGCCGATCACCCCGCTGATCTCACGCACCTTTTGGTGCGGCAGCTTGAGAAACGCGTCCAACAGACCAAGCTCGTGCATGACTTCGAGCGTCGAGGGATGGATGGTGTCGCCGCGGAAGTCGCGAAAGAAATCCGCATGCTTCTCCATCACCACGACATCGACCCCGGCACGGGCAAGCAGGAAGCCGAGCATCATGCCGGCAGGGCCGCCGCCGGCGATGGCGCAAGTCGTGGTGACGGTCTCGACCGCCATCCTCAGGCCTCCGCCGTGGCGGGGCGGCGATGATGCGAGAGGTCACGAAAGCGCGGAGCGCGCCCGTTGAGAGGATTATCGGGGTCCCAGCCATAGGCCACGATGCTGAAGCGCGCCTGGAGCGCGTCGTAGAGCAGCAGCCGGCCGACCAGGCTCTCGCCGATCTGAAGCAGTTCCTTGACCACTTCGACCGCGGCAAGGGAGCCGATCACCCCGGCAACGGGGCCGAGAATCCCGGCCTCCGAGCAGGGCGCAATCGTGCCGTCAGGGGGCGGCTCGGGAAACAGACAGCGATAAGAGGGACGCGGCGTGCCGTTTCCGTCGGTCTCGAAGGCGCGGAAGGTGGTCAGATGCCCATCGAAGGGCCCGAGCGCTGCGAACACTAAAGGCCGCTTGGCAAAATAGCACGCATCGTTGACGAGATAGCGTGTGGCGAAATTGTCCGACCCGTCGGCGACGATGTCGTAGGCACTGACAATCTCAAGCGCATTCTCGGGCACGAGCCGGTCTGAGTAGAGCCGTATTGCCACATGCGGGTTGAGGCGCTTAATCGCGGCGGCCGCACTCTCGGTCTTCGGCCAGCCGACATGTCCGGTGTCGTGCACGACCTGGCGCTGGAGATTGTCGAGGCTGACGCGGTCGTCGTCGATCACCCCGATCTCGCCCACGCCTGCCGCGGCGAGGTAGAGGATGATCGGCGAGCCGAGGCCGCCGGCGCCGATCACCAGCACACGCGACGCCTTCAATCGTTGCTGGCCTTCGCCGCCGATTTCTTTCAGCACCAATTGGCGCTTGTAACGCTCGATTTCGTCAGGGGTGAGCATGGCCCAAGTTTACGCCATCGGTTGGAGGCCGTCAGCCGGTTGAGCCGAAACCGCCCTCTCCGCGCGCGGTGGTTTCGAGCTCATCTGCGGCGGAGATTTCGACCTGAGCGACCGGTGCAATCACGAGCTGCGCGATTCTGTCGCCCCGGCGGACCGTGAACGGTTCCGCCCCGTGATTGATAAGAATGATCATGAGCTCGCCGCGATAGTCGGAGTCGATCGTGCCGGGGGTGTTGAGAAGCGTGACACCGTATTTCAGCGCTAAGCCAGAGCGCGGCCGCACCTGTGCCTCGTAGCCGTGCGGCAATTCGAGCGCAAAGCCCGTAGGGATAAGCGCACGCGCGCCGGGGAGAAGCTCGACCGGCGCGTCTGCGGCGACACCTGCCACGACATCGAGGCCTGCGGCGGACTTCGATTGATAGGACGGGAGCGGCAGCCCCTCGCCATGCGGGAGCCGTTTGGCGCGAACAGTCGGGCTCATTCCGCCGCCGGGCGCCTGGCGGTAAGCGTCGCCGCGGCCCGGGCAAGCAGGCGCCTTGCCGTCTCCTCCTTACTGAGCGGCGGCCAATCCTCGACGCCCGACGCCGTGAGGAGATGAATTTGGGTTTGGTCGCCGCCCATGACGCCAGAGCCCGGCGACACATCGTTGGCGACGATCCAATCGGCACCCTTGGCACGGCGCTTCTCGCCGGCATTAGCGATGAGATTTTCGGTCTCGGCGGCAAAGCCGATGACGAGACGCGGGCGGTTCG